>CAYSHQ010000363.1:0-2975 GCA_964430835.1 uncultured Lentisphaerales bacterium | reverse complement strand
CATATTTATGGTCCCTCGTTTGTTTCATATTCTAAATTTAAACAAAAATCTTTAGTGTAATTGCATTGCACTCGCTTGTTTCATTTTTGCAGCATGAACAATTCATTAGATAATCCAATTCTGGAATCTGGAGGGTTCTGTGAGGTCGCGCGGCGAGACCGCCACAACACTCACCGTGCGCGACCTCATTGAAGCCGGATTGAACAAACCCGCGGGATCGCAGGCGCTATGGGGATAGTACGTCTGCCGCCCTGTCCATGATGGACAAAACACGGGCGCGGGTGCTTGCGGCAGGCTGCTTCATCGGTCCAGCCGAGAGCAGAGTGGCATTTGGACCGTGCTTCGGCGCAGAGAACATATGGCGCGGCAGCGGGAGGGCAGCGGCAAATACCTCCTGTGCTGAACACAGGTGAAGCCGGTCCCGGCGACACGTTGGCGTGCCGGCGTTCTGAGGGCTGGTTCAGGCAAATGGATCTCGATCATGATGTGTCATTCCGGAATGGAAGCCGAGACGGCAACAACCTCGGGAGTAATTCCAGCCTGATCATGCCCCCGCCACAGCATGGACATTGATCGAAGGAGTATCCAGGTGTCGTCTTGCAAAGGTGAGGATCAGGCTGGGGCGGTTCCATTGCGGGCGTGGCTTCCAGCAGCCTGCGGCACAGCGCAAGCTTTTCCGCTCTATGTCCGTTGGCCAGGAACCCATAATGCCGGATACGATGGAAGCCGTCCGGCAGGCTGTGAAGCAGGAAGCGGCGGATGAACTCGAACGCGTCCAGCGTCATCAGCTTCGACTTGTCGTGATGGCGATAGTCCTTCCAGCGAAAGCTGACACGGCCATCGGCAAGGTCAACGATACGGGAATTGGCGATGGCGACACGGTGCGTGTAGCGGCCAAGATAGGCCAGCACCTGCTCCGGTCCGCCAAACGGCGGCTTGGCGTAGACAACCCACTCTGCGCCACGAACATCCGCAATGATGCGAGCGAAGGCTGGCGGTTCCGTCAGTCCGGCGAGGGAACCGAAGAACTTGAGTTCGCCAGCGTGGAAGGCAGCTTGCAGAGCCTCAAGAAACAACCGCCGAAACAGCCGTGACAGTACGCGTACAGGCAGGAAGAACCCCGGCTTGCAGGCCACCCAGCGGCTGCCGTCGAGCGAGGGACCGCCGCCCGGTACAACACAATGCAGATGCGGATGGTGATGCAGGTTCTGACCCCAGGTATGAAGGACGGCCACAAGACCGATCTCCGCGCCGAGGTGCCTGGGATCGGCTGCGATCGTGCGAAGCGTTTCTGCCGCCGCCTTGAACAGCATCGCATAGACCGTTGCCTTGGTGCGGAACGCGATCTCGGTGATGGGCGGCGGCAGCGTGAAGACGACATGGAAATAGGGCACGGGCAACAGTTCCGCCTGGCGGGCCGCAAGCCACTCAGCCCTCGTTGCGTCCTGACACTTCGGGCAGTGCCGGTTACGGCAGGAGTTGTAGGCGCAGCGGATGAACCCGCAGGATATGCAGGACTCGGAGTGACCGCCCAACTCGGCAGTCCGGCACAGTTCTATCGCACTCATCACGCGGCGCTCAACCCGTCCGAGATGCCCCTCATGTGCCCGCCGATAAGCCTCGCCATGGCGGCGGAAAACATCCGCCACCTCCGGTCCCGTCGGTATGGCCATGGATCAGGCCGGTGGCACCACCTCCAGCCGCAAGCGGTCGAGCGGGCTTGGCGTCCTGCCGATCAGTCCGCTCGAGACTTGTGCGTAGCGCGTGGTGCTCGACAGGTTGTTGTGCCCCAGCAGCACCTGGATGATCCGGATGTCGGCGCCGTTCTCCAGCAAGTGGGTTGCGAAGCTGTGGCGGAGCGTATGTACCGTCACTCGCTTGCTGAGACCTGCGGCAGCCGCCGCTGAACGGCAGGCCGAATGCAGAACCTGTACATTGAGCGGCTGATCCGGGTCGCGACCGGGAAATAGCCAGCCGCCAGGCCGGGCCAACTTCCAGTAGACCCGCAGAATGCCGAGCAGCTGCGCCGACAGCATCACGTAACGGTCCTTGCCGCCCTTGCCATGCTCGACGCGGATGAGCATGCGTCCACTGTCGATATCCCGGACCTTGAGGTTCACGGCTTCAGAAGCGCGGAGCCCTGCTGCGTACGACGCCGTCAGTGCAGCACGCGTCTTCAGGCTGGGGACCGCTTCGAGAAACTGCACAACCTCATCGGCACTGAGCACCACCGGAAGCTTGCGCGGCTGGCGCGCATAGGGGATGCGTTCCGGCATCTCGTCGCGATTCAGCGTCACACCATAGAAAAAACGCAGAGCACAGACCGTCTGGTTGAGTGCCGGCCACGAAATTCCCTGCGAAACCAGATACACCTGAAACTGCCGCACGTCCTCCAAGTCCAGCCGATCCGGAGAACTGCCAAAGAAACGGCTGAACTTCGACACCGCATGAATGTAGGATCGTTGAGTCGCCGGAGACAAGTTGCGGACTGTCATGTCCTCGATCATCCGGTGGCGAAGAGGGCTGATATCGGCCATTGGGAAACTCCTGTCTGATGGGTTGGGCTGTAACAACCACAATCCTCAGACAGGAAACCTCAGCCGTAAATGCGCACCACACTTCTCCCGCGGCAGCGGGTTAGTTCAATCACTTTTCAGCCGATTTGGGAACCCCCATCCGATTCCACATGAACGTGTGACGCTCTAGAGCACGGTCCAGTATCTCACGAGCGGCTAGCAGGGCGATGCGCTCGTCCGGGCTCTGCATGAGCTCCACCAGGCGCGCCACGGCCCCCGGTGCTGCTGCTGCTAGATCCTGTCGCAACTGGGCTGGCAGGCTTGGGCGGCCTGCAGGGTTAGGACTGCCACCACCCGGCAACCAACTTCCACCACCATCGCGTGCAATTGTCATATCGGCAACCCTTTCGTGTTTTGGCTTGATGTGAGGGGGCCTACTCGTCCTCTCGTCCGGTATTC
>CAYSHQ010000362.1:0-2979 GCA_964430835.1 uncultured Lentisphaerales bacterium | reverse complement strand
AATCATCGTCGTGGATGGTGTCACCGGCTTCACCGGCGGCATGAACTTCTACGATGTCTACCGGGCGCGCGAGGACGCCCCGCCCACGCACGACTATCACTTCCGCGTGGCCGGACCGATCGTGCTGGAACTGCAATACTCCTTCCTGCGGGACTGGTATTACATGACGGAGGAAGCGCCTGCCCAGTTGCTCACACCGGCCTATTTCCCGCCGATCGCGGCCGCAGGCCAGACCCCCATGCGCCTGCTGAACAACGGGCCCACCATTACCGAGAACGACACCCTGCTGGACACCATATTCACTGCCATTGCCGACGCGCGCCGCCAAGTCTTGCTGATTACGCCGTATTTTGTCCCCCCCTCCGAGATCCAGCGGGCGTTACGATGCGCCGCCCTGCGCGGCGTAGAGGTCAAGCTGCTGCTCCCCGCCTGTAATAACCACCCCTACGTCGGCTATGCCGGCCGCGCGCTCTATGACGGGTTACTGGAAGTCGGCGTGCGCATCTTTGAACAACCCCCGCCATTCCTGCATGCCAAGGCCATGCTCGTGGATGATGCCATGGCCCTCATCGGCAGCGCCAACCTCGATACCCGCAGTTTGCGCCTGAACTATGAGAACAGCCTCATCGTGCTGGACGCGGCGTTCGGTGCGCGCCTCAAACGGGTCATGCTGGACGACTTTGCCCTCGGCCACGAGATCCATCTGGCCCACTGGCGCACGCGTTCGCTGCGGCAGCGGCTGATCGAGAACTTTTGCAGCCTGCTCAGTCCGCTTGCGTAACCGCGTGCCGTTAGGCGATCAGCATGGCATCGCCATACGAGAAGAAGCGATAGCGCTGTGGTACGGCCTCGCGGTAGGCCTCCAGCAGGCGCTCGCGTCCGGCAAAGGCCGCCATCATGGCCAGCAGCGTAGAGCGCGGCAGGTGGAAGTTCGTCAGGATGGCGTCAACGGCCAGGAAGGGATACGGTGGCCGGATGAACAGTTCGGACCGGCCGGTACCAGCGACCACCGTGCCGCCGTGTGCCGCCGCCACCGTCTCCAGCGTCCGCACCGAGGTACTGCCCACGGCCACGACGCGTCCACCGCGTGCCCGGCAGGCGGCGATAGCCTCCGCCGTAGCCGGTGGAATCACATAGCGCTCCGACTCCATGCGATGGTCTTCGAGCTTATCCGTCTGTACCGGCTGGAATGTGCCGGGGCCGACATGCAGCGTGACAAAGGCCTGCGACACGCCCTGGGCCGCCAACTGCTGGAGCAGTTCCGGCGTGAAATGCAAGCCAGCGGTGGGTGCCGCCACGGCGCCACGCTCACGGGCAAAGACGGTCTGATACCGCGAACGATCCAGCGAGGCGCGTCGATCATCATGTGCGCGCCGGATATACGGTGGCACCGGCACCTGCCCGTGCTCCTCCAGCAGGTCGGCCAAGGGGCGCAGCGAGGTCAAGCGGACGACGACGCGTCCACCGCCGCGCGCCTCACGGATTTCACCACTCACCAGACCTCCGGCAAACTTCGCCTGCAAGCCGGCACGCACGCGCCGCCCGCTGCCGCAGATGCACAACCAGGTTTCGGCCTGCTCCGCCGGGGTTCTGACCCCGGCCAGCTCCACAACCGGACCGGCCGCCTCCTCCAGCGGTTCGATCAGGAGGAATTCCACCGCACCCCCCGTATCGGCCCACGCCCCCAGCAGGCGGGCCGGAAAGACCCGTGTATCGTTGAGGATCAGCAAATCGCCGGCACGCAGGTAGTGCGGGAGATCGGTGATCTTGCGATGCGCCCACGCGCCGGCCAGGCGCGGGAGCACCAGCAAGCGGGCCTCCGTGCGCGTGGCGGGTGGTTCCTGCGCAATTAACTCGGGCGGGAGATCGTAATCCAGATCGGAAGTTAACATGTGGCGGTCTGTTCCGTTACCGTGGCGTGGCGTCTTTTCAGGAATTGTGCGGTGCCGAAAATTGCATGTCGCACAAACGGCGATAGGCCCCATTCGCGGCATAGAGCCCGTCATGCGTGCCGCGCTCCACAATCACCCCCTTCTCAACCACCAGGATCAGGTTGGCACGACGGATCGTGCTCAACCGGTGGGCAATGGCAAAAGTCGTACGGTTGGCCATAGCCAAAGCAATCTCCTCCTGCACCTGGCGTTCCGTAACGGCATCCAACGCGCTGGTGGCCTCATCCAGGATCAGAATAGGCGGATTGCGCAGCAGGATGCGCGCAATCGCTACCCGCTGCCGCTCGCCCCCGCTGAGCACAAAGCCTTTCTCGCCCACCACGCGGTTATACCCCTCCGGATGCGCGGCGATAAAGGCATGGGCATTGGCCTTCCTGGCCGCGGCCTCCACCTCCGCCTGCGTGGCCTGCTCGGAGCCATAGGCGATATTGTAGGCAATGGTCCCATTAAACAGCAGCGTTTCCTGGGTCAGCACCCCCACGAGATGCCGCACATCGGCAATCTGGATGTCACGCAGGTCCACACCATCCATGCACACCCTCCCGCTCGTCGGATCATAGAACCGCGCCAACAGATTCGCCAGCGTGGTTTTTCCAGACCCCGTAGCACCCACCACCGCCACCATCCCCCCCCGCGGAACAGCAAACGAGGCATGGCTGATGACCGGTGCCCCCTCCGGTGCATATTGAAAGCTAACATCTTCAAAGACAATCCGGTCTGCAAAGGTGCTCTTCCGCACGGGATGGGGGGCTTCCGGCAACCGCATGTCCAGATCCAAGGTTTCAAACACGCGCGCCTGCGCCGCCGCGCCGCGCTCGAACATGGGGACAAGCTTGGACAGCGACTTGATGGGCTTATATACCAGAATCGCGGCCGCGCCCAGCGGGATAATCTGCGAGAGGCGCAGGCCTTTGGCAAAACAAAGCAACAGGAAGGCGCATCCCAGCAAAATCGCGATTGCTTCCATCAAGGGCCCCATCGCCAGTTCAATGCGCAACGCACGCATAATGGTCTTGAAATAGCCCTT
>CAYSHQ010000361.1:0-2979 GCA_964430835.1 uncultured Lentisphaerales bacterium | reverse complement strand
GGTCCTGTCCATCGTGAGAATCGCTGCAGGTTGAGTCAACGGCATAGCCAGTTTTCGAGTAAATGACCGGTGGGTGCAGGGTTTGCGCCGATTTTTTGCAGGTGCGCCTGCAGGAAAGTCCCCCTTTACGAATTTTGTGGATCGAGCAACGCGCAGGTAATTCTGCGCGGTCGCCACTTTCCGCCACAGCCACAGCCACCTTGGATCGCGCTGCCCGCGGCCCGCGGCGGGCCGGGGCTACTGACTGCGGCATGCGCCAAGCTCGGGATTACCGAAGAAGGCGGCGAGGTAGTTGCTATGTACGATTTTTGGGGCACGAGCAGGTCAAGCCCACCGGGGCGGCACGGGGCGACGACTATGGCCCACCACGCCTTGCTGGCCTCGCGCCTGTGCATAATCGCCGCACCGGGAGACAAGGGCGTGGCTCCCGCCGAACCAGACAAGCCCCCAAACCGGTCGTTGCATCAGACAGCCGGGATATGCTTGAATAGCCGCCATGTCTGCTGATACCAATATCCGCCTGCTCCCCGTGCAGGTGGCGAACCAGATCGACGCCGGGGAAGTGGTCGAACGCCCGGCCTCGGCCTTGAAGGAATTGATCGAGAACGCCATCGACGCCGGCGCTACGCACGTCGAGGTCTTTGTCACCGCCGGCGGGCGCAAGCTGATCGAAGTGCGCGACGATGGCTGCGGCATGAACCGCGACGACACGCTGCTCAGCATCGAACGCCAGGCCACCAGCAAGCTCCGCGATGTGACCGACATTGAGCGCATCGCCACGCTGGGGTTTCGCGGCGAAGCCCTCCCGTCCATCGCCTCGGTGTCGCGCTTTACCCTGACGAGTTGCCGCCGTGGCGAGACCGTCGGCACGGAGCTCACCGTCATTGGCGGTCGCTTGCAAGACGTCAAGGATGCCGGTGTGCCGCCCGGCACCACCGTGGCGGTACGGGATCTCTTCTTCAACGTCCCGGCCCGCCGCAAGTTTCTGCGCGCCTATGAGACCGAGCAGGCCCACATCCGCACCGTCTTCCTGCTGCACGCGCTGGCCCATCCGGAGACCGGACTGCTGCTGAAGGTTGATGGGCGGGAAGTCCATCGCCTCCCCGCGGACTCCTCGCTGGAAGATCGCGTGCGCGATCTTTTCGGCGCTGAGTTCATCACCGCCCTGCGGCCGGTGGACCGCACCTGCAACGGCGTGCGCGTGCATGGCTATGTCGGGCTCCCCACCCTGACGCGGGCCGACCGTGCGGAGCAGTATATCTTTGTGAACCGACGTCCCGCCTCCGCGGCCGTGGTGCCCTATGCCTTGCGCGAAGCCTATCCGCCGCTGGAGGCGGAGCGCAAACCCGTGGTGCTGCTCTTCCTGGATCTCGACCCCGAGCTGGTAGACGTGAACGTGCATCCGACCAAGAAGGAAGTGCGCTTCCGTCGGCCGGCCGATGTGCGCGAAGCCATCATTACCGCCGTGAGCCAGGCGCTGGGGCATACCCCGCGCCGCCATGCGGCGGGGGCGGCCGGATCGGCCGCGCCGGAGCAATCTGCCGCCGTAGCGCCCCCCTTCGTGACGCCCCCCATCCTGCCGCCGCGGCCGCAGGGAGTTGCCCCGCGCGAGAACCCCCTGCAGATGCTGCCCTGGGAGCCGACCACGCCGGCGGCCGAGCGCGCCCCCCCCGCAGCGCCAGGCGCCCCACCTGCCACGGGAAGCGTTCCCACGCCAGCGCCCACGCTTCCCGACGCGGCCACACCCGCCACACCAACCACACCGGCGGCCACATCCGCCACCATCCCGGCAAGTACGGCCGAGGAAGGCGCGCCCTGGCGCTGGAGCCGCGTGCTGGGACAGATCCACGAACTCTACGTGCTGCTGGAGACCGACGCCGGCTATGTCGTCCTCGATCCGCGCGCCGCGCACGAACGCGTGCTCTACGAGCGCCTGATGGAATCGGTCAAGGCCGGCGCAATCTCCTCCCAGCGACTGCTCCTCCCTGAAACCGTGCAACTGCCGCCGGAAGATGCCACGCGCTTGCGGCACTATCTGGCGCTGCTGCAAACCATGGGGTTCGGGGTGGACGACTTTGGCCACGATCACTTCGTGGTGGACGCCCTCCCGACGGAGGTGCAAGCCGCCCCCTGCCGCGAGTTGCTGCTGGATATCGCGCACGACTTGGAGACCGCCGGTGCACGGCGCGGCTCTGATAAGTGGCGCGAAGAAGCAGTAGCTCGGGCCGCCTGCCGCGCCGCCGTGGACGGGCGTGCCAGCGCGCTGGATCCGCGCGAGATGACCGCACTGGTGAATGCCTTGGCACGCTGCCGTATGCCCTACACCTGCCCGCGCGGCCGCCCGACGATGCTCCTCACCCCCCTGCGCGAACTCGCCCGCAAATTCGGCCGCGAGTAAGGGGCGCAGCCCTGGCCGTGTCTGTGGCCCGAAACAGCTCCGTGGCGTTATGGCGCACGCGGACGTTCACAATCCCGCTGTCGCCCGCGCCAAACACCCCTTTCACGGCGATCGCACAACTCTTGGGCGCCTGCCAGCGCACGATACACAGCTCGCCGTTCGGCCCGGGATGAAACGACAGTTCGCCACCAACTTGAGCGGCAGGGCGACATTCCCCACCGCAGTGTCCAGTGTCCATTCCGTGACCGACGGCACGCCCACAATACGGGAGCCGTCCGCCAGCTCCGCGACACACGTCAGCCCGGTCTCCCCGACCGACACTGGCAGTTCCGCAGCGCACAGCATTCCCGCCAAAACAGCCGCCGCCATAATTGTCACCATCCGCAAATGTTTCATACGCCCCCTTGCATCACCTAGCGCCATCATGCCGCCGACCTGTCGCGAAAACAACCAAGCCGCCAACGTTAGCGGCTCCAGTATACCATCTGCTTACCCTAGCACAGCGGACGCGCACCCGCAACCCGGCTGCCCCTGAACTGCGGAAGATTGGGGGGGTGGATGCTTGGATGAATGAGATAACC
>CAYSHQ010000360.1:0-2981 GCA_964430835.1 uncultured Lentisphaerales bacterium | reverse complement strand
CACACTCTGCGGGCAAACGACCTGTGTATACAAGTCGCGCAATAGGTTCAGGCGCTCAATCCGATTAAGCGCGATCAGTGGAGAGGTATTAACGATTACTCGCATTGGCGATGTCAACCGCGAGTTCTTCGGGTGTCTGTTGGAAAATGGAGACCCCAAATTGTCCGCACGCCATGATAAACTCAACTCGACTCATGCCAGCCAGGCGGGCGGCAAGGCCGCTCGATATCCTCCCGAACTCGTACAGGCGCAAGGCAGCCATAAGTTGTACCTCGCGACCGGCGTCCGCCGGCCTTTTGCCTAATGCCACGGATAGTTCCTCGGGACAGTCTAGAACAATGGCGTTCATATGGTAATGTTCCTCTAAGGGCTGATCAATGTCAAGGCAAGTCGTGCCGTGTGCGTCGCATGGTCTTTTCCTGAAGTGTTGCCTTACGCAGGCTGGTTGGGCGCAAGGTCTTTGTGGTAACCGCAGAAGCCGCTTTTGTATATGCTAAAAGTGGAGTGGTGATGGGTGGCAGAGGGTTTGGACATGGACTGGATCGTCGCAGACAATTAAAGTTGGCCACAAAAGGCGCATAAATCACAAAAAACCGGTTTCTTTGTGTCTTTTGTGCTTTATGTGGCTAGATTCCGCCCGGCGGGGAGTCAGCATAACCATGTCTTCTGGGTAACTAGAGTAAAGGGGATACCCAGTATTCGGCAATTTGCGTTGCGCTCGCGCTACAACCCACCCATCAGGATGGTGGAGAAGGTGGTAACCGGGGTGGTCTCGCGGATGCCATCGAGCGTCTGGCGCGCATCGCCCACCAACCCCTTGATATCCTTGTAAAGCGTGTCATCCTGCGAGAGCAGCTTGCCCAGCGTGCCTTCGCCCTTTTCCAGCCGGTCCGAGACCGCGCGCAGGTTGGCGATGGTCTGCGCGGCATCGCGGTAGATCTGGTCATCCTTGGACAGCAACTTGCCCAAGGTCCCCTCGCCCTTCTCCAAACGTGCGGAGACCACACTCAAGTTGGAGGCCACCGCCGACAGATCTTTATACAGCGTGTCGTCCGGGGAGAAGAGCTTGCCCATCGTCCCCTCGCCCTTCTCCAAACGCGTGGAAACCACACTCAGGTTGGAGGCCACCGTGGAGACGTCGCGGTATAACGTATCGTCTTTCGACATCAACTTCCCCAAGACCCCTTCGCCCTTTTCCAGCCGCTCCGAGACCGTCCGCAAATTTACCACCATGGCATTGATATTCGTGTAGATCGTGTCATCCTTGGCGAAGAGTTTTCCGAGCGTGCCTTCGCCGCGTTCCACGCGCCCCAGCACCTCGGCGAGGGAAACGGAGGCCTTGCGCAGGTTCGCCAGGGTCCCTTCATCCTCCAAGGTCCGGCGCAACCCGGCCACCACTTCGGTCACGTCGCGCATCAAGTCGCGCGGTTGCTCGCCGACCAAGAGCGTCGTATCCGGCAGCGCGTCCCCCGCGCCCGGCTCAATCATCAGATGATTACCGCCCAGCATGGAGCTAGTGACCACCGTGATGCGGTACCCGGCGTGCAGCTGCACGTGCGTTTCCAGCAGCAGTGTCACCTGTACGCTACTGGCCGGATCCAACCACATCTTCGTCACCTGCCCCACGGGCACACCATGCACGACCACCTTGTCATGCGTACGCAAGCCGCCGACATTGGCGAAGCGCACCTGCAACCGTTGCCCCTTGCCGCGCAACAGGTCCGACCCCGAGATGATGATGGTGAAGAAAGCCAGCAGCACCAGCACGCCGGCCACAAACAGACCAACCAGCATGTCGCCAAAACCATTTTTCTGCTTCATCGACCCCCTCATTTCCGGAAAAAGTTTGCGCGCGTAATGTACTGCGCCTCCAGGAACTGCTGCACTTCCGGGCAGCGGGAGGCGGCAAATTCCGCCGGCGCGGCCACTTCCACAAAGCGTCCGCTGTGCAGCATGGCCACGCGATGGCCGATGGTGAGCGCGCCTTGCATGTCGTGCGTCACCACCACACTGGTGACACCGAGGTTGCGGTTCAAATGCTGGATCAGGCGATCAATCGTGCGCGCCGTGACCGGGTCCAGGCCGGAGGTCGGCTCGTCGTAGAGCACGATCTCCGGGCGCCGCACGATGGCGCGCGCCAGGCCGGCGCGCTTCTGCATGCCGCCGGAGATCTCGGCCGGGTACTGATCCGCCGCGTGCCACAGCTCCACCATCTCCAACGCTTCCTGCACACGCCGGGCAATCTCCGCATCCGTCAGGGAGGTCTTCTCCTGCAATGGCAGCGCCACGTTCTGCGCCACGGTCAGCCACCCCAGCAGCGCGCCGCCCTGGAAGAGGTAGCCGAAGCGCTCGCGCAGCCGCTCCAGGTCCCGTCCTTCCGCGCGCGTGATGTCATCCTGGCCCACCCAGATCGCGCCGGCGGTCGGGCGCAGCAACTGCACCATGTGCTTAAGCGTCACGCTCTTGCCGGTGCCGGAAGGACCAACAATGACGAAGACCTCGCCCCGCTGAACCTCGAAGGAGAGATCATCCAGGACGTTGCGCCCGGCCAGTCTTTTGACAATGTGTTCGAACCGGATCATGGCTTAGTAGAAGAAACGCGTTACAAAATAGCCGACCACCAGCACCAGCAGGAACGAAATGATAACGGCGCGCCGGGTGGCTTCGCCGACCCCCACCGCGCCCTGCGTGGCGGTCAACCCCTCGTTGCACGAAACCGTGGTGATAATGATGCCATAGATGAGCGCCTTGAAGAGGCCGACGAAGAGTTCCTTGGGTCGGGCGAACTCCAGCGCGGCGCTCATGTACTGTTCCCAGGGGACATTGAGCTGCGTCATGCCGATCACCGCGCCCCCCAGCGAGCCGAGCATGCAGGTGTAAAAGGAGAGAATCGGCGTCATGATCATCATAGCCGCCAGGCGCGGGGTAACCAGGAAGCGCACCGGGTGGATGGACATGATCTCGAGCGCGGCGATCTCGTC
>CAYSHQ010000359.1:2196-2984 GCA_964430835.1 uncultured Lentisphaerales bacterium | reverse complement strand
ACCTCTGCCTGTTTGTAGAGGGCCGTGAAATCATCTGCGGACACGTAGCCCTGATCCAAGGCTACATAGATCGCGCTTTGTACTTCCGTGCATGAACGCTGGGCATAACGCAGGAACTTGACGAATTCTGTGTTGCTGCCACTGTCAAAGCCCTCAGCAATGTTAAGCATGACTGAAACGCACGCCCGTTGCGTCTGGTCCTTCAGGCCAAAATCGCGCGCGAAAAGCGTCGTGCGGGTCGCGGCATAAACCAAGCTGGCTAATGCCCGGCCCTGCTTCCACCCTTCGATGTCCTCAAACCGCTCGATTTTCATGCTGGCTCCGTTCGTGGCGTTTAGTTGAAGATCCATGGTTTCGCGAAGAACCAGGAACTAAGAACTAAGAACCAAGCACAACTCAATCCATCATTCTCTCAATCGCCTTCTTTAGCTCCCTCGCTGCGTCCGGGTGGTACATGATGAAGAGATCGGCGCCGGCGTGGAGCATGCCGAGGGCGGTGGTGAGTTCCCACTGCGCGGCGCGCTTGCCCAGGTCGCCCCAGGCCGGGAAGTCCTTCTCCGCGGCCTTGGTCTCCTTGACCTTGATACACTCCTGCCCCGGCGCGACGATCAAGGGGCCAGCGAGCATCTTGTCGCCTCCCAGACCGGTCAGGCGGATGCGCTCCATCACCGAGTAGGTGTACTCGATGCCGTAGCCCAGTGCGCCGGTCATGGGATCCATCACAATCTGGTTGGTTTTGAGGTCCATATTCGTCAGCAGGATGTTGAGCTGCTTGGCGATGTTGACGT
>CAYSHQ010000359.1:0-2186 GCA_964430835.1 uncultured Lentisphaerales bacterium | reverse complement strand
GGCCACGAGGGTGTGGCCATAGCCGATGGCCGCACCGGCGATGGTACGGTAGTTGTTCTGCTCGACCCAGTTCAACAGGAGATTCTCGCCGACGCAGGCCTGCGCCACGGCTTTCATAATCTCGTTGTTTCGGTCGAAGTGGTTGTGCCCGGTGATGATCAGCGGCACATCCACGGCTTGCAGGACGGACTTGACCACTGCGACGGCCTGTTCGGCGGTGCGGTTGCCGCGTTCCGGATGTGTGCCGTCGAGGCGCACGCTGATGAGTTCGGCGCCGAACTTCTCGACGCAGAGCTTCGCCATGGCGGCGGGATCATTCAGCACGGTGCCGTACATTTCTCGTAGCACGGCCGGGTACTTGTCGCTCACCACGTCGAAGACTTCCATGGCGATACGTGGCCGGTTCGGGATCGCACCTTCCCAGAGGTGGAACGGCATGGCTTCGGCACCACCAATGGTGTAGGTGCGGCCGCGCGTGCCACCCTCGGCTTTGGTAGCGCCTAGTTTGACAGTCCAGACTGGCACTTCCGCCTTCTCGCGACGGATGGCAAAGGCGTTTACCCCTGCGATCCGTTCCGCGGCTTTCGGCCCTTGTGGTTGCGCCGGTGCGGCGGGCGCCACGGCGGCGGCCGGTGCGGCACGGGTGGCAGGTGCTTCGCCGAGAAACTTCTGGCTGAGCGTGCCGATAATGTCGCGCACGATCTCTTGCGTGACGGAGCCGCGCAGTTCGCGCAGCAGTTCCTGCTTGAGCTGCGCCACTACGTCCGCGGTCATGCTCACGGTTGCGCTGGCTGGCATGGCCGTGACGGGGGAGGGGGTGGCGACGGCCACGGGGTGTGCCGCTAAGGCGGCGGCTGAGGTGGTCGGCGCTGCGGGGGCGCCCTCCGCAGTGGCGGCTTCGGCATACGACGCCATGTCCGGCATCTGCAGCGCCGGGTGACCGACCTTCTCCAGGAAGGCCTTGATGGTGGCACCGTCGGCGCCCACGGTTTCGTCCGCGATTTTGTCGAGCAAGTCAGGTGCACCCTGTTCCTTGAAGCGCTTCTTTAAGTCGTCGGCCAGAACGGTTTTCAGTTCCTTCGGCATCCAGACCAAGCGCTGGAAGCCGCCTTCCGCGAAGAGGAACTTTTTCGATGTCAGGAAGACTTTGCCGCACCCCATGAAGCCGGGGGTCTGCTGTCCGCCACCCACGTTGCCGGCCAGCGACGAGAAGGTCATGCCGGCCGGGGTTTCCCCCTGGAATTCGCGGTTCACAACCATGACGCCGTTGCACTCTGGCACATAGGCCACGATCACTTCGAAACAGCCGCAACTCGTCATGGGCTTATCCATGAGCGAATAGGCGCTGAATGAGGCAATGGCCTTGTGGCTGGTGGTATAGACGAAGTCGTCGATCCCTTTCCAGATGCCGCGCACCGGATCGAGGCACTCGCCCTTCTTGACGGGTTGGTTCGGGCCGGTTTCATCAATCTCATAGGCGGCCTTGCCGTCGAGCCAGTTGTAGGCCCCGCAGAGGCCGAGGCGCTCGGGGGTGATGATACAGACATGGTTCGGCGCAAACGACTGGCAGAGCAGGCAGGAGTAGAATGTGTCCACCGACTCGTCGGTCATGGACTCCAGACGGCGGTTGCGTTCGTCGTAGACCTTGCGCGCTACGGCCACGCGCTTCTCGACTTCCGCAGGGTCGGTGACCAAGGTCACCTTCACCTTGTCCACAATGGCCGGGTAGTCGGAGAGCATCTTGGCGTGCAGGATGTCGCCGTAGTGGCGCAGGCGCAGCCCCTTGGCGAAGCCGGCCTTGGAGACGCGGGTCCAGACGATGTCGCGCTGCCCCATGTGCCAGATCCCCTCGGCACCATTAACCATGTGGTGGATTTGGCGCTCAAGAATCGGCTCGAAATCGGGCTGCATCTTGCGGCCAGCCACCTCGACCCAGATGGCCAGCGGCAGGGCCGTGCCAGCGGGGACCTGATCAATGTCCGGGCCAATGATTTCGACATCGCCGTCGTTGATCTGATCCAAGGCGACGGAAGTGACGAACTCGAAGGCGGTGGTGCGGTTGCCGCCGAACTCGGCCTGCACATCGGCTTTACGGATGCGCTCGCCTTCGAAGGCGGCACCATACGGCACCGGGATCGGGACCTTGGTGATCTTGACCTTGCAGCCGCGCACTTCGAGCGCGCGCT
>CAYSHQ010000358.1:0-2994 GCA_964430835.1 uncultured Lentisphaerales bacterium | reverse complement strand
CGGTTATCTCATTCATCCAAGCATCCACCCCCCCAATCTTCCGCAGTTCAGGGGCCAGGCTTGACACAAGGCGCCGCCGTGGCGGACACTGTCGGGCATGTCGTCCCACCCTTTGACCCTACCGCCGCGGCTGCGTGACCGGGCGCTCTTTTCCTCTTACCCCAACGCGACGTTCGGCAATCCGGACTTCGCGGCGGCGCCGGTGCGCGTCTTGATCCTGCGCCTGTCGCCTTGGCGCGATGTGGCGAGTTCCTCGCCGCACCTCTTCCTGGCGCAAGCGGTACGGCAGGCGCTCCCCGGGGCCTTTCTTGACTTTGCCTTTATGCCGCTGCCGGAGGACCGCAAGGCGTTGCAGGAGGCCCACCTGCCACTGGCCATCGGCGTCCAGAGCCGACGCGGCCTGGCGGCGTTTGACCTGGTGCTGGTCTCCAATTCCTTCCTGCTGGAGACCATTAACCTCCCGGCCCTGCTGCTGGATGCCGGGTTCTCGCCGTGGGCGGCGGAGCGTCCAGAGGGCGCGCCTGTGATCATCCTGGGCGGCTCGAATGCCCTGGCCTCCCACGGCCTGGTACGGCCGGATGGCGTGGCGGTGCCGGATGCGATCTTCTTTGGCGAAGGCGAGGAGGGGGTCGTCCCCTTGCTGCAAGCCTGGCAGGCGGCGGGAGGCGGCAGCGGCCTCACGCGGCGGGCGCGGTTACAGCAGGCCGCATCCGCCGTGGAGGGGGTCTGGGTGACCGGCACGTGGCCCGCAGGCAAGCTGCCGATCCGCCAGGCCGTGGCCTGCCGGACAGCTGCGACGGGTGCCGCTGCGCCGGAACCGCGCTGCTATCCGCTGCTGGATGGCGAGTCCGCCGATACGGTGCGGATCCCGGCGGCGCATGGTTGCCCGGCCTTCTGTGCCTTCTGCTTTGAAGGGTTTGAGCGCAAGCCCTATCGCGAAATTCCGGCCGACGTGCTGCTGGCACAGGCGCGGGAGCGCAAGCTGGCCAGCGGCGCGCGCTGCGCGGAGCTGGATGCCTACACGCTCAATAGCCATGCAGACGCAGGCCGCCTGCTCATGGACCTTTCGCGCCTCTTCGAACGCGTGACCTGCAAGAGCCAGCGCGTGGATATCCTGGCGGAACAACCGGCGCTGGTGGCGCTGGAGATGGCCGCCGGCAAACGCTCGTTCACCCTGGGGATCGAAGGGATCTCGCCGCGTCTGCGCGCCTTCCTCAACAAGAACATTACGGATGAGGAGATTGATCGCGTCGTACAAAACCTGCTGCTACGCGCGGTGCGTGAGATCAAGCTCTTCTACCTGATCACCGGGCATGAGACGGCCGAGGATATTGCGGCGTTCGGCGCGTTCACGCGCGAGCTCGGGATGCAGATGTATGCGGCGCGGCGGTCCACGCGGATGGTCTTCAGCTTCGGCTTCCTGGTGCGGATGCCGCACACGCCGCTGCGACATGACCGCCTCTTCCTCGAGCGCGAGCCGTTGGAGCGCACCATGCGCGAGCTGGAACGGATGTGCACGCGGGCACGCTTTGAGTTCCGGCTGGCCGCCTCCTGGAGCGAATATTTTGTAACCCAGTTGCTGGCCGCAGGCGACTACCGGTTGTCCTCCCTGATCGTGGCGCTGGCGCGCGAGGGGGTGGTCTATGATGGCACCACCACCGCGGATTATGCCCAGCGGCTCCAGGCGCTGATGCAGGCGGCGGGCCTGTGGGAGGCAGATCTGTTGGGTGAGAAGCCGGCGAAACAGCGCTTTCCCTTTGCGTTTGTAGAGCGGCCGGTGACGGCCAAGTTCCTGTGGCAGCAGTACGAGGCGGCCCGCGAGGCACGCGAGACCGGCTACTGCCTGGGCGAAAGCTGTCTCGCCTGCGGCGCCTGCCGGACCAAGGCGGCCAAACAGGCGCTGACCCAGCGTGCCCGCCAGCCGGAGATTGCTACCGGCGCGCCTGCGGAGCTGGATGCGCTGGTGCGCGCCAAGCAGCGGTTGGCACCGCTCTATCTCCGGGTGCGGCTGGGCAGCGGATTCGACCGCGCCTCCGCCGTGTGGAGTTCGGCACGGCTGCAGCAGCTCCTGCTGGCGGCGCTGCCGGAAGAGGTGGATAACCTGCTGTCCGTGGAGGAAGCGCTCTTCACCAGCCCGGACTATCGTGAACTCTTCCCCATGCCGGCCGGTGAGACGGTTCTCGCACTCAAAGCATGGGATGCGCGGCGTCTCACTACGCGCCTGCAAGCTCTGACGGCACAAGGTGCGTCGGTCGTGGCAGGTGGGGCATGCGGGACGGAGCTGGCGTTGCTGGCGGTGTTGCCGGCCTTTGCGCCGACACAGTGTCGTGCGGCCACGTGGCAGGTGACGAGTGCAGCAGCGCTGCCGGTCATGGAGGCGGCGCTGACGGGATGGCTCAAGGAGTTGCACCTGCCTTTCACATTGCGCCGCCTGGAGGCGGGGGCGCAGTTCGAACTGGCGCCGGCCGCCTTGCGCAAAGGGGCGGTCTTGGCCGCCAGTTGTGGGCGCGTGGGCGACGAGAGCCGCATCGAGGTAACGCTGACGCTCAAAGCCGAGTGGCTGGCCTTCCTGCGACAACTGGCCGCCACCGCGCAGTGCGACGTGCACACGCAGTGCACGGCGCTAACGATGTGATGCGGTAGCCCGTAGCCCCGCATACAGGAATGTGTCGGGAATGGTTTCTACCGCGAGGGGCGCGCAGGGGGCGGCAGGTGGTAGGTGGTAGGTGTCGCAATGTTTGCGGACTGCAAATTTCTGCCGGTTCGCGGCGCAGCAGCTCCCCGGTGGGCTTGCCCTGCCGGAAGCAGAGTTCCGAAGAAAGCGACGAAGTGTGGCGCGGCATGGATAGGAGCAGCAGGCATGGGAGCTCTTTTAGCTACGGATGACGCTGATGGCGCGGATTTCGTTTGGTGGAGCCATCAATGCCAACCAATCTCCTAATCCGCATAATCCGTAGCTGAAAATCTCCTGTGGATACGGTGGAGGTCCCACAC
>CAYSHQ010000357.1:0-2997 GCA_964430835.1 uncultured Lentisphaerales bacterium | reverse complement strand
GCAAGGTGCGTGACAGCTACAGTCTCGACAGCAAGCGGCGTATGCTGGTCACCACCGACCGAACCTCCGCTTTCGACGTCATCCTCGGCACGATCCCGTTCGAAGGGCAGGTCCTGAACCAGATCGCCGCCTTCTGGTTCCAGAAAACGGGGGCTGTCTGCCCCAACCATGTGCTGTCGGTGCCGGATCCGAACGTGATGGTCGTGGCCGAATGCGAACAGCTGCCGCTGGAATTCATTGTGCGCGGCTACATCACGGGCGTGACCAAGACTTCCGCCTGGTATAACTACCAGCAGGGCGTACGAAACTTGTGCGGCAATCCGCTGCCGGAGGGACTACGCAAGGATCAGAAGTTGGCAGGTCCCATCCTGACGCCGACCACCAAGCATGAGGAGCACGACCGCAACATCTCGCGTGGGGAAGCGCTGAACGAAGGGTTGATCGATGGCCCTACCTTCGATGCCGCTGCGGACCTTTGTTTCCGTCTGTTTGCCGAAGGCGTGCGTCATGCCGCTACGCGTGGGCTAATCGTGGTGGATAGGAAGTACGGGATTGGCCGACGGAATGGGCAGATGGTCGTCAGCGACGAGAGACATACCCCGGACTCGTCCCGCTACTGGTATACGGATAGCTATGAAACGCTCTTCCAGCAGGGGCGTGACCAGCGCAAGCTGGACAAGGAATACATTCGTGAGTGGCTGGTGGCGCAGGGTTTCCGGGGGGACGGCCCCATTCCGACGCTCCCGGATGACGTACGTGTCGAGGCTTCCAAGCGCTATATCCAAGCGTATGAACTGGTTACCGGCTTGCCGTTCCAGCCGGTGGACGGACCGATTCGCGACCGGGTCCGTCAGGCGTTGGAACGAATTGCGTAACGGTATTGCTTGCATGTGCGGCTGGAATCGGAGATAGTACCGCGCGTTTCAGGCATACGATGAACTGATGAGGAGGAATCCATGGGCACAGGCCGGACATTAAACAAGAAGCCGATCTCTCGTCCGAAAAAGAGCGAGGGCGAACGCCGCCGCCGTCAGAAGGCACAGAAGGCGCGTCTTGCCAAGCTGGGCGTCGACAAGGCAGTTGTGGCAAAGATGCAGCCCTTAGTGGTGCGAACGATGTTGCAACGACCGAAAAAGGTTGTCGCCGCCTTGCAAGCTGCCAAAGCTGGCAAGTAAGCGGGGTTCGATAGGTATAGCGGAAGCCGTAGCCAAGCCGTCCACGGACGGCGGCTGCGGCTTTGCGCATTTTCTTGGTTTCGGCAGCGGTCAGCCTATGCGGATGGGGTTCCCTCCGATTGCAGTTCTAGGAGGCCGCTGGCCGACGCGTATCGGTTACTTGGGATCTGGCGGTCGTGCCCGTAGGCTGAATTCGCAGCCGCAGTAATTCTGCCGGTACAATTGGTATGCGCGGGCGAGTTGGGTACTGCGTTGGAAACCATTATTCTGCTTGAAGTCTACTGCCAGAAACCGGACCGGGTCCAGTTCCCGGCCGATGGCGAAAATCACAGCGGATCGCTTGTGCGGGCTGATTGTCAGGCTGGTAGTAAAGGCGTCGAACCGGTGCACCATTGCCAGGGCCAGTACGCGGCGCAGGGAGTAGCGGAAACAGCGTGCACAGCGCGCTCCTCCTTCGGCTGCTTGCTCGACCCCGTGCATGGCGTTCACCCAGTCCCGGTGGTCGGGGGGATCCACCAGCAGGGGGGTGCAGGTGTGCGCGGCCAATTGATGCACGGCATCGAGGCGTCGCGCGTACTCGTCCGTAGGCGCCAGGTTCGCATTCGAGAAACAGAGCGTCACGTTGTGTCCGAGTCGCCGGAGTTCTTCCACCGCATAGCTGGCGCAGGGGGCGCAACAAGTATGAAGCAGGACGGCGGACATAAGCGGTATCCGTTTACAGTTCTCCGAGCGCCAGCAGCGCATAGACCGTGGCCCCTGTGGCGGCTTCCAAGGATGGGGAGGGCGCCGCGCTAGGCCAGAACCCAGTCCCTTGCCGCTGCAGGTCAATTTGTTGCGAGGACACTAGCTCATTGGCCAGATCCTGTCGCCAGTCTAGCAGCCGTCCAGATGCGTCGGCCAGTGAGCCTCCGCCCGAGAGGTTAATAAAGTGCGCCAAGATCCAGTATTGCTGCATCTGGGTGTACCCTGGCGGGGGGGCGTGCTTGCTAGTTGGCCATGCGGCGGCCAGTTGCGTGAGGACGGCGTGCTGTCCGAGGGCCAGAGTGCCCTCTCCGTACGGCATAGCCAGTAGACAGGCTTCGATTAGGCTGGTTGCCGGGGGCGTGTTGGTGCCGGAGGAGCCGTAGGGCGGGAGTAGGATCGTAGGTGCCACGGCCTGGACGAGCAGTCGGGCGAAGGGCGTAACCGGGTTGGTGGCCGTGGCAGCACGAACTTGCTGCACGAATGCGGCGGTGCGGACGGGGTCAGGTGGCCGGGTGGCCTGCAGCGCTAACTCTTGCCAGCTGCGTGCCTCCCAGTGGTCGCTCAAGTTGGTGGCGGTGGCGAGTGCCCCGAGTTTGCGTTTGGCACGCTCCAAGGCCCGGACCTCTTCCGGCACCGTGCTGGTCACTAACGCGAGCGCTGCCATGGCGGTCAAACGCAATTGATCGATGCCATGGGTTCCCCAGCTGCCGTCGGGGTTTTGGACTGCTACCAGCCAGGCACGGCCGCGATCCATTGCGGCAAGCACCTCCTGTTGCAGGGAGGTGGAAAGCGGACCGCTGGTACGAGGCGTGGGTGTCTGGCGCATGAGCGTTGTGTCACCCCCGGCCAGCATCAGGTGGGGGGCTGCGGACAGCCAGCACCCACAAATATAGAGCGGCAGCCTGTAAGCGCGACGGGTACTGGATCGTCGAGGAGGGTGCATGGCTGACCAATCCTAGGTGGGCACCTGCCGTCCGGCACGGCTCGGGGCCGGTTAGCTTGCAGCGGGCGGGCCTCTTCCGGACTGGTAGGGGTGCAGGGACTCGAACCCTGGACCCACTGATTAAGAGTCAGTTGC
>CAYSHQ010000356.1:0-3023 GCA_964430835.1 uncultured Lentisphaerales bacterium | reverse complement strand
GGTGACATCGTCACCTGCCGTCCTGAACACCGAACACTGGCACCTGAGCAGTTACAGGGACGCAATGAATCGGTGACCTCTGTTCTCTGATCTCTGACCTCTGATCTCTGCCCTCAGCCCTCAGCGCCATGCGCCGTCGCGCTCTACCGGTTCGAATCCGCCCAGTCGGATAGTGGTCTGCATCGACTCCGCGCTCAGGGCGCGGGGGGTGCGGGCGGCACCGGCGTGGGCGATGCGCTCCTCGCCGAGGGTGCCATCCAGATCATCCGCCCCCCAGGAAAGGGCGGCGGCCGCCGTCTCCAGTCCGATCATGGGCCAGTAGGCCTTGAGATGCGGAATGTTGTCGAGGATCAGGCGGGAAAGCGCGATCACACGCAGACTCTCGCGCGGGGAGGGGGTGGCGGCGTCGGGTTGCGCTTTGCCGGGCTGATAGGCTAGCGGAATAAAGCAGGTGAAGCCGCCGCTCTGCTCCTGAGCGGTGCGCAGGCGCAGCAGGTGCTCCACCAGTTCCTCGGCGCTCTCGCCGAGCCCGTAGAGCATGGTGGCGTTGCTGCGCAGTCCCAACGCGTGGGCGGTCTGGTGAATGGCCAGCCACTCGTCCGGTGTGATTTTGGTAGGGCAGTACTGACGGCGCATGCGCTCGGCAAAGAGTTCGGCCCCGCCGCCGGTGAGCGATTGCAACCCGGCCTCCTGCAGCGCCTGGAGGATCTGGCGGGGTGTTTGCTGGGCGTCCTGCGCAAAGCGTGCAATCTCCACGGCCGTGTAGGCCTTGATGTAGAGGCCGGGATGGTGCGCACGGATCTGACGGATCAGATCCTGGCTGCGCGCCCAGGGCCAGAAGCGGTTCATGCCGCCGGTGATATGGACTTCCCGCGGCGCGAGCTCCTGGATGCGACGCAGGATCTCGTCCTCCGCCAGGACATAGGCCTGCGCGTCGCCTTCCGCGGCATGGTAGTGACAGAAACTGCAGCCGCCGTCGCAGATGTTGGAGGGGTTGATGGCCAGGTTGAGCACGTAGGTGGCCGCGCGGCCAAAGCGCCGGGTACGATTCTGCAGCGCGGCCTGCCCCAGCGCGTGCAGTTGCGCCACGGAGCTGTCGCTCGCCAGGGCCAAGGCCTCCGCGCGCGTGAGGCGTTCCCCCGCGGCGGCTCGTTGCAGTAGCTCTGTCATTTTTGTGCCCCTAACGCGGGCTTCGCCCGCAACCCGAGTGTGTGGGTGAGTGAGTGTGTGAGTGTGTGGGTGAGTGAGTGTGTGAGTGTGTGGGTGAGTGTGTGTGCGAGTATGTGAGTGTGTGGAGAGCGTTGGCACCCCCACCCACATACCCACACACCCACATACCCACACACCCACACTCCCACACAGGCCCAACCTTCAACCCTTAAATTCCCAGCATGCTCCACTTCTTGTCGACCGCCGCCACCGTGGCCGGGTCGAAAGCCACGGGCTGGCGGTAGCCGGGCTTCCAGCGGGCGTCGATGGCAATCGGGAATTGCAGAATTAGCCGGTTGCCATCGAGCGTGCGCTCTGCTGGGTGGAGATCAGCCAGCGGGTCGAAGCGCGTGAACCACCCCCAGAGCATCAGCATGGCATCGTCCAGCGGCACATCTTCGGAAACCAACACATGGAAGAGGCGCGGCGCCGTGGCCGGGTGCCGGCGCAGCGCGGCCACCAGTTGGTCGCGCTCCGCGCCTGCGCGGACTTGTACCATCAGGAAGGCCTCACCAAAGGGGGCCAACCGGACGATCCCGGGGTGCACCTCGGCCGGCGGCGGCGGGGGCGGCGGCACTACCTGCCGCAGCGGTTGCGCGCGCCGCGTCGCCAGCAGAATCAGGCGGCTGCCGGTGTTCATAGCCGGCCCGGTGAAATCAAGCGTGTCTTGCGCCGTGGGCGCCAGCAGGTGCAGGCCGTCCGCCGCATCCAGATTCTGCCAGAGCGCCCGGCTGACCTGACGGAAGTCGCGGATGTTGGCTACGTCGCCATTGACCAGAATCAGCACCTTGGTCAACGAAAGCTGCCCCTGGCCCAGAATGGCACAAGCCTGCTTCAGGGCCTCGCGCGGGTAGCGCTCCGTGACGGAGGCCACGGCCAGCGGGTGGAAGCCGGTCTCGGGGTAGGCCCAGAGGTCCTTGATACCCGGGTGCATAACCTTGAGGATCGGGAGCGACATCTCCTGCAAGGCACAGCCAATATAGAAATCTTCCTGCGGCGGTTTGCCCACCACGGTTGCCGGGTAGAGCGGATGGCGGCGGCTCAGCAGCCGATGGGCGCGGAAGACGGGGAAGTCCGCGGAGTGGGAATAGTGCCCGAGGTGGTCGCCAAACGGCCCTTCGTGGCGGTTGTCGCCCGGCGTGACCGACCCTTCGATGACAAACTCCGCGCGTGCCGGAATCTGGTGGCCGGTAGTGCGCCGCGTGATCATCTCCAGTGGCCGCCCCATGATGAGCGCCGCCAGGATCCGTTCATCCACGCCTTCCGGCAGCGGCGCAATCGCCGCAAAGGTGAGCGCGGGCGGTCCGCCCAGAATCACGCTGAGCGGGAGTGGCTGCTGGCGCTCGCAGGCCTTCTGAAAATGGAAGCCGCCCCCCTTTTCGATCTGCCAGTGCATGCCGGTGCTGGTGGCGTCATAGCGCTGCATGCGGTAGATGCCGAGGTTGCCGACGCCGGTCTCAGGGTGGCAGGTGTGCACCAGCGGCAGCGTGAAGAACGGGCCACCATCCAGCGGCCAGCACGTCAGGCAGGGGAGGCGGTCGAGCGTGGCGGGTTCGTGCACTTCCTCCAGCACCGGCGCGCGTCGGACCGTGGTCAGTCGAGCCTGCAGCAACCGGGCAATCTTACCGCGTGCCTGCCAGAGCTTGGCCGGCCGCGGCGGAATGAAATCCGTGGCAATGCCCGCCAGCAACGTGCCGATCTCGCCGGGGTGGCGCCCGAAGACGCGCGCCACGCGCTCCGGCGTGCCGTAGAGGTTGGTGACCAGGCGGATGCCGCACCCCTTGACGTTTTCAAAGAGCAGCGCCGGGCCCTGC
>CAYSHQ010000355.1:0-3026 GCA_964430835.1 uncultured Lentisphaerales bacterium | reverse complement strand
ATGATCGTTGGGGCGCACCATGCCGCTGACCGCCGAGGATCCCCCCACGTTGATGGAGATGGCCCGCTGGCGGTTCTTGATGTCCTGCGCCAGACCCCGGTTGAACGGATCACCACCTTCAAGGTCCGACCAGAAGATGGGTGTGCCCTTCTCCAGGGAACGGGATAGTTTCTTGCCGTTTAACATGTTGCGGTCTTCCAGCGCCACGACGTGTCCGCGCACGGCGTTCTCGACCACCCGATCAGCGGCCATGTCGCTATAGGTGAGCACCGTTCCGGCTGGCAGGTTGCGATTAACGACGATAATTTCGATGGTGCGGAACCTCTGCGTGAGCTTTTGTTCCTTGTTGCGATAGTCGCGATCTTTTGCGCTCAAATATTGCCCGGTAAGCAGCGCCGCAAGCAGACCAATGACAACCGAGACAATCAAGATGACGCGCTGTTTCATAAAGGGTTCCTACTCCCGTGGGTTCGCGTGTATTCTACGGCGTGGTGCCAAGTCGCTGCAACACTGTAATCCGAGTCTGGCCATCCGGGGTTTCCGGCGGCAGGGCACTGAAGGCACAGACGCGATTGCCCTGCCCATAGAGGGTCAGTCCGGGCAGGACGGGGAGCGGTGGCATGCGGGTCCAGCCTTGTCGCTGCAGGATGGTGTCCATGCGTGAGGCGGCGGTGTCCGGAAGAGCAGGGTGGCCTGTGGATAGGCGAGTTGCTCTGGCCAGGCGCTGGGGGCGCCGCGGGCCGCACGGTGCGCGGTCTCGGACTGTTCCATCAGAATCGCCAGGCTGTTGGGCGTGCCGTGGCCGGGCAGCAGCAGGAGCGTGGTGACTTGTCCGTTGCGAATGCTCGTCGCCAAGGTGGAGGCTGCTGCGGTGTGCAGGTCGGGCATGTTCAAGACCTTGCGCAGGTCGGGCACGAGGCGGCCCGTAGGCGTGTCAAAGCCGTAGACCGCCAGTTGGCCGGGTTGTCCGTTGATGCGCATGGCGGAGTGGTAGAGCGCCACGCCACCCAGTTGTTCCAGCGCGTGGGCGCCATGCCCCAACCGCATGAATATTTCGGCCGTCGCGGGTGTGACCGTCAGCACCACGAGCAAGGCGCTGTGGCGAACGATCGATCCTACTGTGGGGAATAGGGGGGGCATGCTCGGCAGCTCTAATACAATCCGTTCAGGATAGGAATCCAGGATTCTTCTTGCACCGTGACGGTGGCGTCCGCGTAGAAGAGATCTTGGGCAATCTGCGGGACTGTCACGTCCGTACTCAAGCGCACGCCGATAAACCCTAGCGCCATCAGGGGTACCGGGTCGTGCTGCAAGGCTTCCAGGGTGGAGGGGTGGTGGAGGTTGGCAAAGGGCTGCCATTGGCTGGTATTGGCCACCGTTCTGCCGGCAATCAGCTGCAGGGTGGTGGGGCGCCTGGTGGTGGCGGTATCGTCGGCCGTAAAGCGCTGGCCATCGCGACCGGCATTCCAGTTGCTGATGTAGCGCGGTGTGTCCATTGTCGCGATAGGCGCCATGGCCACGCGGCCGGTGCCGCCGCGAATAACGGCTGTGAGACCGCTCTGAGTATCGGCGACGGTAAGGAAGAGCATGGCGCCGCTCAATAGGATCAGAATCAAAATCATGCCGAGCATCAGTTCAATCATAGCCTGACCGGCACGGCGCGAGGGCGGCGGCCAGAGCGTGGCTGTGGGCTGGTCGTAGCGCATGTTCAATGCCCCCTCCGGCGTCCGCCACCGCGACTTCCACCACCACCACCGCCACCACTTGGTGCCGTGCACTGGTAACTGTTGGCCGCGAGCCAGGTCAGCCCTTCATTTTGAAAGCTCCGGCTGCCGCCGGTTGGTTCCCAGGTAACGAGTTGCTGGCAGTACCAGCACCCGTTGTTTTGTGGCCCGAAAGCGCAATATGCAGGGAGATGTTCGTCCACATGGCGGCGCCAATCAATATCAAATGAGCCATTGCTGGCACCCGAACAGGCATCCACGGGAATTAGACGGACATCGGAGAAGGCCGGCAGCACCAGGCCGTAGCTGCTGGGAACCGTGCGCGCGTTTGCCGGGCCGACGGCCCCAAAGACTTTGGCGGCCGCCGTCCAGACGATACTATCGCTGTTGGAACCGCCTTCCAGGCCGGGCGTGAGGCGGTCCACGGAGGCGTAGACGCGAAACATGGCGTCTGCACCGGCATAGTTGTACTCTGGGCGAACCGGTCCGGTGACGGGGAACGGTTCGTCGCCCGTGGTATCAAGCAGTGACCACCCCCCCCAGGATGCTCCGTTGTACACGTACCAGGTTTCCAGGCGCGGCATGACGTTGGTGGCCACAAAACGGCTCATATCGACACCTTCCCGTATAGCTTCCTCGATCAGGGTATTCGCGTTGGTAATGATTTGATCGAGCTCGGTCGTGACGGGATGGAGGTGCAGCGATAGAAATTCCGAATTGTATTGGCGCTGCGGACTGGGGGGGGGCAGCGGCGGCCACCAGTGATAGTCCGAATAGTTTTGGAGCAACTCCATGTGATTCAGATAGAACCAGCACCAGGTTTTGCCTGCTACGGCTTCGTAAAAAGCACGCTCCCGCAGAATATGCCCGCCTGTGCTGTCGCCATAGAAGGCGCTATTGTCCGGCCCGGCGGCAATCCCGTCGTTGGCTAGGGCATCGAGCATGTCGGCATAGTCCTCCCAAGCCGTGGCATACGGCGGCGCAAAGAGCGGGGCGCCGCCGATCTCGCTGCCATATTGACGGACTTCCTGGGCATGCTGCCGCACGAGTTGGGTAAACTCATCCTCGGCATACATGCCATTGTTTTTGGCCGCCACTTGCGCGGCCGCCAACCCCATCAGCGGGGCCGTGAATAAGACCCGGGCCTGGATGTTCGTAATCGCATCCACCGCCGCAGCCTGGTTGATGGAAAGCGCGATCGCATGCAGGAGATTCAGTTCGCCCACGAGATTCATGCCGATCCCCTGCCAGCGTGCTGCGGCCAGCGCGGCGGCATCGCCGGCGTTCTGCGTGCGGGTCTTG
>CAYSHQ010000354.1:0-3037 GCA_964430835.1 uncultured Lentisphaerales bacterium | reverse complement strand
CTCATTCGCCGGAACTTCGAGGATGAAACTGAAAACACCGACGGTCTCGCCAGCGAGCGGATCGTAGACAGCCTGGAAGCCCGGTTCACCGGTGGGGGCCAAGGGGTCGGAGGTGTTGATGCTGAACGAGCGCAGACCACCATAGAAGGTTGAGGAGCTGGCGAACATGTTGAAATCAAAGCGGATGCCGGGGATGTAGGGGCGCATGCGTAGGGTGGCAGGGCCACTTTCGCTCTCGTCCACCACGATGATACCGGGTACGGCGGAGCTCTCCAGCGTGAACTCATCCACCGGTTGCCGCGCAATGAGAGGGCCGGTCGGGCTGCCAAGGTGCGCCTCCAGCACGGGCGCGCCGCGCTGCAGCGCTTTCAGGCGCAGCTTGACCCCCTGCGCCGTGAACTCCTTGACGCTCACGTTGAGCAGCGCCGGGACGTTGGCCGTGAAGTAGACCTCGTTGGAGGGGGCCTGGACGATGACCTCCTTCTCGCGCTGGAAGCCGACCTGACAGGCAATCGGGCCTCGGAGATCCACGTACGAAACGTAGATCATCAAGCTGCCGACGGAAACGCCGTCGAGGTAGGCCTCGGCGTGGAAAACGCCCGTGCGATGGAAGAGCACCGGCGTCTGTGCGCCTTCGGCGCTCGTGATGGTGCGAAAGACCTGATTACTGCTGTCGAGCACCACGATCTGGAGGGTGCCGGTCTGCCCCGGCGTGCCGGCGGTCAGGAGGAGCGCGTCGTCGCGGCAGATGTGCATGTCCGGCGCGTTGCCGAGATCCAGCGGCCGCCAGACCACGCTCCCGCTGACATCCGGCGCCCCGACGCGCTGCAGCGTGAGTGGCGTGGGTGCGGCGGGATCGAGCGGATAGCGCAGGTCCAGGCCACGGCCGGCCGGGATGGTCCCCGCAGGGCCGGTGACGCTGAGTTGCGGCGTGGAGCCGTCCAGCGGCGCGAAGTCGAGGGGAAGATAGACCGGCGAGACATACGAGATCGCCGGGAAGGGTTGCATCGTGCTGGTGAATACAGCGGTGGTCTCGCAGGAACCCGGCAGCGGCGTGCTGAAGCAGCGGGCGCGCAGCGTGGCGTCATAGGTCAAGCGCAGCGGGCCGGGGACCAGCGGGGAGTTTTCCGTCACGGCGGTGTTGTCGAAGGTGTAGCGGGTTTCCGGCTTGGCCCAGTCGGCCAGGACCAGCTCGCGCACCCCCGGCATGTAACCGCCCGCAAGGTTGACCCAGAAACGCGTGGCGCCTAGGGGGGCGGTGACGCGGCCGCTGGCGGCGTCGCCAGTATAGGTAACCCAGCCATCGGCATCGGTGGCGGCAGAGGTGAGCGGACGGCCGCTGACGGTCACACGCACCTTATCGCCGGCATACTCCAGACGCAGCGGCTCGGTTTCCAGACGCTTGACCACCAGCGGGGCAAAGGTGCTCAGGGTCTGGGTCGGCAGCGTCTGGGTCTGGCCGGCGGCGCAACTGACCAGTTCAGGGGTCGCCTCGCCGGAACCGTGGGTGTTCTGGCGCAGTAACAGGAAGACACGGTTGCCGGTCTCGGCGTACCAGAAGTCGTAATTGCGCCCGTCCCACTCCCGGTTATCCGTGACGCCGACAAAGAGATCCGGCGGATAGCCGGTGCCAGAGTCGGTCAGCGACCAGATATAGAGCGGGATCGGCGCACCTGCCTCGGGGGAGAGGTTCACGCCAGCGAAGTTGTACCAGGTGGAACAGGCGGTACGGGCCCGCAGGGCCAGGACCTCCTGCCCATCATACGAGAGCGCCGCCACCTGCTCGCGGCTGGTGCCGGGGTACTTGACGCCAGTACGCCAGCCGGGGGTGCCGCTGAGAGGCGTCAGTGCCGGCGGGGCGATCGTCACCAGCAGCGGCTCGGCAAAGGCGCCCCCGACCGGGGTGATCACAGGAGGCGGGATGCCATGCGTCACATTGGGCGGGATCTCGTTGGTCGGCGTCGACGGCAGCTCGGGCGGGGCGTTCGTGACCGTGATGGCGATCACGGCCGGGGCGCTATCCGCGCCGCCATCGTTGACCTGGTAGGTGAACTGGTCTGGGCCGATATAACCGGCAAACGGCGTATAAGTCACCTCGTTGGAGACCACGGACGAGAGCGTGCCATGCTCCGGCAGGCCGACCACCGCGTAGGTGAACGACACGCCGGGGATCTCCTCCCCGGTTACGGCGTCGAACTTGTTGCCGTAGAGCGTGATGGTCATGGCGGTATTGCTATACACCGTGACATCCTCGGAATAGGCCACGGGCGGCACAGGCGGTAAGTTGTGGACCAGCACCGACACCGCACCCGTGGACCAGAGCCCCTCGTTATCCCACGCAGTCAGTGTGGCCCAGTATACACCACTGGTCGCAAAAGTATAGGTGAACTCCGCATTGGTTGAGACCACACCACCAAGCCGCCACTCGTATCGGATCACCTCGCCATCTGGATCGAAGCAGACACCGGGGAAAAACAGGTATTCGTCGGCGACATACCCTTCGGCCGGACTGACCTCCGCACTGACGACCGGCGCCGTAAAGACCGGATTCACGACTACCTGGAAAGAAGTCTGCGCGCTCAAGCCTTCCCAGTCCATTACCGTCACGGAGACGGTGGCCGTACCGGACTGGCCATACTCCGGCATGGCGACCACGGTGCCATTGGTACCGTCAACCTCAATCCAGATATATTCCTCGGGAATCAGGGCCGGGTTGGAACTGTTGCCGACCAGGAGCAGATCTTCGGCGGCGGTCTCGGCATCGCCGATGACAAACGCGAGCGGTCCGGTATCCTCGTTTTCCTGGACAACCTGATCGTCGATGGCGCTGATAGTAGGCGCGTCGTTGACCGGTGTGACCGTGAGCGCAACCGTAGCCGGGGCGCTGTCGAGCGCGCCGTCGCTGACCTGGAAGGAGAGGCTGTCGGTGCCGTAGTAGTTGGTGGCAGGTGTGTAGGTGCGCCGGTGAGAGTGCCGTGCGCGGGGGGCGTCAGGACGGTGTAGGTCAGGTTCGAGCCTTCCGGATCGCTGCCGGTGA
>CAYSHQ010000353.1:0-3039 GCA_964430835.1 uncultured Lentisphaerales bacterium | reverse complement strand
CCCGCGCGTGCATTGTGGGCCAAAGGGAAGTTCAAGTCACGGATCTAGGTTCAAGTTAGCGGGGAGAGGAAACCCTCGCGCCGGGCGACTTCCGCCAGTCGTACATCCAGGCAGACCATTTCAAACCGCTCGGGCTCCTGATCGCAGGCGCTCAAGGCCGCAGCAATTTGCAGAGCATCGGCCGCTCGCAGCGCATGGGTACGCAGCAGCCGTTTGGCTGTCCGGCGAACGGCGGCCGTTGGCATGACTTCATCCCATCCGTCTTGCAGTGCCGTGAGGCGCCGCTCGGCAAGGTGTTGCTGGGCGCCGTCCAGTTTATCTTCACGAACTAAGCGCATCAGCGCGGAGTAACATTCGACGGCTGACCCCCACCAGGTGATGATTTCGGGGTCGCGTAGCAGCAGTTGCTCCATCGCTTGGCTACCGGCTTGCTGAGCAAGCAACGGCACGATGGCCGAGGCATCCCAATATTTCACCGGCTCTCCTCCCGCTCTGCCAGCAAGGCGACCAAGGGATCGCCCCCCTGCTGCGGCGTGGCGATGGGCATGTCTATAATCGCCTGCGCATTCATGCGACACTTAGCGGGGCATAGAATGCCGCGGCGGACCAGATCGGCCTTCCAGCCGGCCTGGGCGCGTCCGGAATTAGCAGGCGCATCCAATTGCGCGACCGCCACCTGGCGGTCCATAATAAGTATAGACTCGCCATCCCGGACGCGATTAATCAATTCGCTAAGATGGTTGCGAGCGTACGATATATTGGCTACATTCATGACGCCATTATGGCTATATCTCGGCGTGTTGTCAATAGCCGCCGTCTCGGTTACGTGCTATACTGCCCCCCATGCACACACCTGGCCGTATCCACCTGCTCTTATTCACCGTACTGGCTGCCGGCACCCTGACCCTGGCCGACTGGAGCCCGCTGCCACCACGTGTCACCGTCACTCCGGCCGCGCACACGTCGGGCCTACGCAATGTCATCGTGCTGATCCCGGACGGTTGTTCCCAAAGCATGGTGACGCTGGCACGCTGGTACCGCGGCGCACCGCTAGCCGTGGACCTAATGCAGTCCGGCGCCGTCAAGACCCACTCTGCCAATAGCCTGGTCACAGACTCGGCGGCCGCCGCCACGGCGTTGGCCTGCGGCGTGAAAACCAGCAACCGCATGATCGGCGTAGCCCCACCCGCCAACGACCCCTTCCGCCCCGCTGACGAGCCGTACGCCGCCGGGCAACCCCTGGCCACCGTGCTCGAAGGCGCCAAACACTCAGGCCGCGCCGTGGGTGTGGTCGTCACCGTGCCGATCTGGGATGCCACACCGGCGGCCTTCACCGCCCACACCACCTCGCGCTATGCCGACCCGGTAATCCTGGAACAGATGCTCCATCAGGACCTCGATGTCGTGCTGGGCGGCGGCCGGGCAGGCTTCTTTCCCAAAGAGGCCGGCGGCTCACGCACCGATGGACGCGACCTGCAACAACTGCTCCTGGCCCGCGGCGTAACCGTGGTCAGCAACGCCACCGCCCTCGCCCGTGTCTCCCGTGGCAAAGTCTGGGGGTTATTTGCCGCTGGCGCCCTGACACCGGAAATGGACCGACCACGCCTCGCCCCGGAACAGCCTTCCTTGGCGCAAATGACGGAAAAAGCGATCCAACTGCTCCAGCAAAACAACCGCGGCTTCTTCCTGCTGGTCGAAGGGAGCCAGGTGGACAAGGCCAACCATGCCAATGACGCCGCCCGCGGGGTGCGCGAATTCCTCGCTTTCGACGAGGCCGTAGCCGTGGCGCTGCGCTTTGCCGCCCAGGAAGGGCAGGGCGAAACGTTGGTCATCGCCTGCCCTGATCACGACACCGGCGGCCTGTCCATCGGCCAGCGCGGGTGCACCCCGCAGTCCGTCGCCGACCTGACCGGCGCCATCGGCCGCACCCAGCTTTCTGCCGCGGCGCTGGCCACCGCCATCGGCACCAATCAGACCCTGGAAAACATCCTCCCCCAACTGGAGGCTTGGTGGAACCTGCGCCTCACGCCCGGCGACGCCCACGCCCTGACCAACTGCCTCGCCCGGGGCACCCCCCTGGAGGCCGCCCTGCTACAGACCGCCGCCCGCACCCAACCCGCCATCGGCTGGGCCACCAGCGACCATACCGGCGTGGATGTCCCCCTCTGGAGCTATGGCCCCGGCCGGCCGGTGGGACTGCTCAACAATACCGACGTCGCCCGCAGCGTAGCTGACGCCTTGCGGCTCAATCTACCCGCCCTGACCCGCCAGCTCTTCGTGGATGCGCAATCCGCCTTCCCCGATGCCACCTATGACACCAGCGACCCGGCCAACCCCGTGCTGCGCATCGCTGCCGCCCGGCTCCCCATCAACCAGAACCGCCTGATTCCGGCCAATCAAAAGGAGCATCGCCTGGATGGGGTCGTCGTGCACATCGACACCACCGGCCGCACCTATATCCCCCAATCAGCCGTGGACCTGCTGCGCGCCAAAAATTCAGAGCCAAAGGGCACCGGCGAAGCGGCCAGCGGGTTGCAGCGACCCCTGCTGCATCCGTAGCATCATGCTCGTCGCGGTGTCGATCAGGCAGTCTCTGGGAATGACTGGCTGCACGGGATGCGGCTGCGTGGACGTCCAATAGACCCGCTGCTTATCGGCGTATTGGTCAATCGGCACCGTACGCCCCCCGGCGCAAGGTATTTCAGGATGATTGATGACGGGCTTGACATAGATCCACCAGCTATAACGCGCATAACTCTTATCGAACCAAACGGTTTTGATTTTAGGGGCGTTGGCCGGGTAGTTGTTGAAGGCAAAATCGAGGCATTGATCGTCGGCGCTGCGCGGCGAGTGCCGGATGAGGGCCTGCCATTCCGCCAATAATCGTCGGGCCGACGCGCTATTATTGTACCATTGGGCCGCACCGCTGCAGATAAGTTGCGAGGTACTCATGCGGTCAATACTGTGGGAGAAACGATAAAAGCGTTTGTCGGTGACCCGCGTACCTTGTGGTTCACGAACGGTCACCTGGACAGGGAT
>CAYSHQ010000352.1:0-3040 GCA_964430835.1 uncultured Lentisphaerales bacterium | reverse complement strand
TGTGTGTGAATTGGTCATGCCTGCGCGAGGTTGGCCAATCTTCCAGCCTTCCATTCTTCCAACTCCCGCAGTTTGGGGTCCCTCTTCCCGTCTTCCCTTCGCCCGCCGTTTCAGGTAAGCTGACGCCGCTTTTTTGCAGTGACTCAGGTGGATATGGTTCAGCGTCTATGCAGGCCAGGCCTGTCACGCCGGTAGCGTGCGGGTTGCGGGTCGAGTAAAGGGGACACCCTGAACCCTGAACCCCGACCCCTGAACCCTCACCACCCTGGCACCAGCGCAGGTACACTTTCTTTTACAGCAAGGAGCAGAGGCATGAAGTACGAAAAGATCCAGGTTCCGACCGGTGGCGAAAAGATCACGATGGGTGCGGACGGCAAGTTGTCTGTGCCGGATCGCCCGATCATCCCGTATGTCGAAGGTGACGGCACCGGGCCGGATATCACCAAGGCCTCTTTGATGGTCTGGGATGCCGCGGTGCGCAAGGCCTATGGCGGTAAGCGCCAGGTCAGCTGGATGGAAGTCTATGCCGGTGAGAAGGCCAATGCCGTCTATGGTCCCAATACCTGGCTGCCGTCCGAGACGCTCACCGCCTGCCGCGAACACCTGATCTCCATCAAGGGGCCGCTGACCACCCCCGTCGGCGGCGGCTTCCGTTCGATCAATGTCGCCATGCGCCAGGAGCTGGACCTCTACGTCTGCCTGCGCCCCGTGCGCTGGTTCAAGGGCGTCCCTTCGCCGGTCAAGCAGCCGGAACTGACCGATATGGTAGTCTTCCGTGAGAACACCGAGGATATCTATGCGGGGATCGAATGGGCCGCCGGCTCCGAGCAGGTGCGCAAGGTCATCACGTTCCTCCAGCAGGAGATGGGGGTCAATAAGATCCGCTTCCCGGATTGCTCCGCTATCGGCGTCAAGCCGGTCTCCAGCGAAGGGACCCGTCGCCTGGTGCGCGCCGCCATCCAGTACGCCATCGCCAACGATCGGCAGTCTGTGACGCTGGTGCACAAGGGGAATATCATGAAGTTCACGGAAGGCGGCTTCCGGGACTGGGGGTACGAACTGGCGCGCGAAGAGTTCGGCGCCCAACTGATCGATGGTGGCCCCTGGTGCCGCATCCGTAACCCCGCCACCGGCCGCGAGATCGTGGTTAAGGATTGCATCGCCGATGCCTTCCTGCAGCAGCTTCTGACGCGTCCGGCCGAGTACGATGTGATCGCCACGCTCAACCTGAACGGCGATTATATCTCGGACGCCCTGGCGGCCTGCGTCGGCGGGATTGGTATTGCTCCGGGCGGCAACATCAACTACGTCACCGGCATCGCCTGCTTTGAAGCCACGCACGGCACCGCGCCCAAGTACGCCAACCTCGACAAGGTCAACCCCGGCTCGCTCATCCTTTCCGGCGAAATGATGTTCCGCTATATGGGGTGGACCGAGGCCGCGGACAAGATCATCGCAGCCATGGACACCGTGATCGGCCGCAAGACCGTGACGTACGATTTCGCCCGCCTCATGGCCGGCGCCACCGAGGTCTCCTGCAGCGTCTTCGGCCGCGCGTTGGCCGAGGCCATGTGAGTGTGCCGTGGGGCGGAAGTCCGTTCCGCCCGCGTGCCCGGTGCGTTGCCAGGCCGCAACAGATTTGCGGCCTACGTGGGGCGGAAATCCGTTCCGCCCGCGTGCCCGGCGCGTTGCCCGGCCGTTCCGCCCGCGTTGCTCGGCGCGTATCCAGGCCGCAACAGATTTGCGGCCTACGTGGGGCGGAAATCCGTTCCGCCCGCTTCTTCGTCCAGCCATGTGGAGCGCCAGCAGGTGTACGCCCCTTCCGGCAGCTGCGCCTTGGCAGGATTCTCCGAGATGTATTGCCGAATGCGGGTCAGTTCGCCCCGATCGCGTACAATGTGGTCGTAGTTCTCCCCCTGCCACAAGACGCCTGCCGGCTTCAGTCGCATTCGCCCCAGTTCCGTCGAGACGTATCGCTTGACGGACTGCAGCAGCGATTCCAACCGCGTATCTCCAAGCGGCATGACAAGCCAATGAACGTGGTTTGGCATGATCACACCATCACCAGCCTGATGCCGAACGCCATCGTTATACGACAGCGCTTCCCGAAGGCACCGTTGAGCCGATGGATCGCGAAGGAGGCAGTTTCCGTGGCAGCGATCCAGTTCTGTAAACAGGCGCTGAGCCTCCTCGCGCTCGAAGGCACGTCGTTCCGTTTCCGCTATGGCGGCGTAGCGCGCCTGCCAGTTTACTTCGGTCAACCCCTCCACAAGTCCATGCGCTTTCTGCCACAGCCGTCGCATCTCGTTCCACTTCGCAACCACAACCTCCGGGATGGAATCGGCCAGGCGAAAGGTAACGAAGTAGGTAGCCTCAGCCTGTCGCCAGTGGGGCATATGCCTACGGTAGATGGTCACGGGCAGCCAAGGAACCAAACCGCGAAAAGCAATCCGTTTCATAATGTTAATACTTAGCAAAGGATACCCCATGGCCGCAACAGATTTGCGGCCTACGTAGGGCGGAAATCCGTTCCGCCCGCGTGCCCGGTGCGTTGCCAGGCCGCAACAGATTTGCGGCCTACGTGGGGCGGAAATCCGTTCCGCCCGCGTGCCCGGCGCGTTGCCCGGCCGTTCCGCCCGCGTTGCTCGGCGCGTATCCAGGCCGCAACAGATTTGCGGCCTACGTAGGGCGGAAGTCCGTTCCGCCCGCGCTAGAACTTCGCCAGCGCCGAGAAGACCAGGTTGCGTCCGGGTTCGTTCACGCCAGAGCCGTGGGTGCGGTAATCCTCGTTGGCGAGGTTCTCCAGCGCAAGGGTCAGACGCAGGTACGGCGTGACCTGCGTGCCGGTACGCAGGTGGTAGACGGCATAACCGGGCGTGCCGCCGCGTGGGATGCGCTGGTCGTCCTCCTTGTCGGCGATCGAGAGTTGCTCCGCCTGCTCCGCCAGGTTGGCCGCGACTTCGCACCAGTAGCGGCCGTCCGTGGTCTGCCAGCGTACCGCCAGCTCCGCCGTCAGCGGCATCAGGCGGGTCATCAGGTC
>CAYSHQ010000351.1:0-3044 GCA_964430835.1 uncultured Lentisphaerales bacterium | reverse complement strand
ATTGAGAATCTACGGCGGGAGGCCGCCCTCCTGGCCATTCAGCTGAGCGAGCAGATGTTGGCAGAACAGCTGACACCGGAACAACGACGCACCTACGAGCAGCGCATGGCCGGGAAACTCCCCTCATGACTGACGAAACCGCCTATGTCCGCGCATATGCACGGGCCCTCCACCGCGCGGCCCGCATGACGGCCTCCATTCCGTCCGTGCAGTGCGACCTGGCGGAGGTTATGGGCGCGTTGGCGGAGTCGACGGATCTGCGCCGCTGGATCTGCCGCCCGGTCCTCGCTTCTCCTGTCCGCCGTGCGAACGAGGCTCACGCACGTTTCGCCCGGCTCGTCACCCCCATGACCCTGCGTTTGCTCCTGCGTATGGCCGCATGGAATCACTTGCATCTGATCCCTGCCGTAGCCAAGCGCTTCGAGCGTACCGTGCGCAAAGAAGAAGGGCGGCGTACGGTCCGCATGGTTTCTGCGCAGGCACCGGATCCGGCCACGCTCGACATCATCCGGCAGCGCCTGGGCGGCGAGACCGCGGACACGCTAGAGCTGGACGTGCAAACGGAGCCCGCCCTGCTCGCCGGCATGACCATTCATTGGGAAGATCAAATTTTTGACGCCAGTCTCGCGGGCCGGATTGCCCGGCTACGACAGGCGCTGACCACCCCCGGGCGTACTGCCGCCCCCCCCACGCACGCTGTAAGGAGTCCCGCCACGTGACAAGCCAGCTCAAACCCGACGAAGTATCCGCCTTGCTGCGCCGCCAAATTGAGGCGTTTGACCGCGAAACAGATGTCGCCGAAGTCGGCACCGTGCTCAGCGTGGGTGACGGCATCGCCCGCGTAGACGGCCTGCGCAACGTGATGGCCAATGAATTGCTCGAAACCCCAGACGGCGTGGCCGGTCTTGCGCTCAATCTCGAGGAAGAAGCCGTGGGTGTGGCCGTTCTGGACGACGTGGCGCGCGTGCGTGAAGGGGATATTTTCCGGCGTACGGGTCGTGTCATGTCCATTCCGGCCGGCCCGGCCCTGATTGGCCGTGTCGTCAATGCGCTGGGCCGTCCCATCGACGGCGGCGAGCCAATCCAGACCGACATCTGGCAGCCCGTCGAAGGTTCGGCGCCCTCCATTATCGAACGCCAGAACGTGCGTGAACCGCTCCAGACCGGCATCGTGGCGATTGATGCAATGACTCCGATCGGCCGCGGCCAGCGCGAACTGATCATCGGTGACCGCAAAACCGGCAAAACCACCATCGTAGTGGACGCCATCCTCAATCAAGCCAAGACAGGCGTACGCTGCTTTTACGTGGCCATCGGCCAGAAGAACTCCACCGTAGCCACCTTGCACAAGCTGCTGCACGACCGCGGTGCCATGGCCTACACCACGATCATCGTGGCCGGCGCCTCTGACCCCGCCCCGCTGCAGTATCTGGCACCGTATTCCGGTTGTGCCATGGCGGAATACTGGCGCGATCGCGGCGAGCACACGCTGGTAATCTACGACGACCTGACCAAGCATGCACAGGCCTATCGCCAAATGTCGCTGTTGCTGCGGCGGCCGCCTGGCCGCGAAGCCTTCCCCGGCGACATCTTCTATCTCCACAGCCGCCTGCTCGAGCGTGCCGCCAAGCTCTCCGCCGAACGCGGCGGCGGCAGTCTCACCGCACTGCCCATCGTGGAGACACAGGCCAACGACATCTCGGCCTACATCCCGACGAATGTAATCTCCATCACCGATGGCCAGATTTTCCTGGAATCCAGCCTCTTCAACGCCGGCCAGCGTCCGGCCATTAACCCGGGCGTATCCGTCTCGCGCGTCGGTGGCGACGCGCAGGTTAAAGGGATGAAGCAGACCGCCGGTTCGCTGCGCATGAATCTCGCGCAATACCGCGAACTCGCGGCCTTTGCGCGCTTCTCCTCCGACCTGGATGCCGCCACACTGGAACAACTCAACAGCGGTCGCCGACTGATGGAGATTCTCAAGCAACCGCCGAATCGCCCGTTGCCGGTCGCCAAGCAGGTGGCCGCACTCTTCGCCGGCACACGTAAACACTTGAATGCCGTCGCCGAGAGCGATGTCATCCCCTTCTGTCGCGCCCTTTTCGAGGCGATCGACAGCAGCGACACCGGCCGCGCGTATGCCGCTCGTTTCGAAAAGAAACCCGAGCTGGATGCGGAACTGCAACCCATCCTGGAGAAACTGATTCAGGAAGTGATTCGCCCCTACCTGAAAGCCTAAGACCGGCAGGGAGTATTCCTCTATCATCTGCCTACCCACCACGACTAGCAACCGGCACGGCCCTACAACGACTCGCGTAAAACCACATGCCCACGTACCGAGAATATAACACGCGCCTCGCCTCCATGGGCGGCATGCGACGAGTAACCAGCACCATGAAAATGGTCGCGGCGTCGCATCTGCATCGCGCCCAGTCCGACCTGAAGAAGGCCGAGGCGTACGGACGCGAGCTGACTAACTTGATGCTGGACACGCAATCGCCGGAATTTCGTACGCATCGGCTGCTGGCTGAACCGGCGCAGACGCATAACGGGCTCCTGATTGTCGTCAGCTCCAACCGCGGCCTGTGCGGCGCGTTCAACACCAATGTGATCCGCGCTGCCAAACGCTGGACCGAGACCGAACGCAAGCGCTTCCACATCCTGCGTGCCGCCTTTCTCGGTCGCAAAGGACAAGTTGGCCTGCGCAAAGAGCTCGAGATGCGCGGGGACGAGCCCTACTCGATCTCGGCACACCCCTCCGCCGTGGAGGCCCTTCAGATCTCCCGCGCCATCAGCCAGGACTTTCTGGAGGGGCGCTACGACGAAGTCCACCTTGTGTTCAATCGCTTTATCAACCCGATGGTGAGCCGCACGGAAGTGACGCGCCTGTTGCCCGTCATCCCGCCAACCCGGCCGGTCGGCCACCACGAACCGACCCCGGGGATCCGCGAACCGGACAGTGTCCACCTGCAAGAGCAGATCCTTTTGCAATGGTTCGGCTTCCGCATCTTTGAAGCGATGCTGCAGAGCGTGACCTGTGAACA
>CAYSHQ010000350.1:0-3050 GCA_964430835.1 uncultured Lentisphaerales bacterium | reverse complement strand
GGGGTTCCCAATCTTCCAGCCTTCCATTCTTCCAACTCCCGCGTTCCGGGTGTCCGCGCTTCTCCTTGCATTCCCGCAACGACAATCCTATGCTTCCACATCCACAGCATTTCGCGGCACATCGTACCGGCTGGGCCGTACCCGGGGTGGTTCGGGTGCCCGGTTAGGTCGAGGGCGAAGGTTGTTAAGCCAAAGGGATTGCGGCATGAAGCATGCGGTTGCTGAGCAGGGCGGTGCAGGGCAGGTTGCCGGTGCGACCGGTGGTAGGTTGCAGGCCTTCCTGGCGCAGTCGGCAGGGTATGCGGCGTTGCCGCGGGTGGCGCACAAGCCCTGCTTTAGTCTGGAAGCGATACCGCCCCCGCCGCATGGGCAGGGGACCCAGTGGTGGTATATCCGGGACGGCGAGGCGCGCATCGGCCTGATCCAGACACTTGCGAAAGAGATCGAGATGTTCTGCTTCCGGCCACCGGCGGATGGTCGCGGCCCGCGCTACGAGCTGCCGGAAGTCTACCACTGGGCCAATCTTTACGGCGCCCGCATCCAGTTGTATGGCACGCAGGAGAACCCGCCCCTGACGGCGTTTGAGCTGGCCTTTGTTCAGGATCAGGGCGAAACTTTGGTCTTCACGCTGAAGAATAGCTTTGAGGGCGGCTTTTGCGGCGCGAATGAATACCGGCTGACCTGGGATGAGCGGCTGGGGTATGTCTGGCAGATGCAGGTGCGCTACACCATGACGCAGCCGCGGGCCGTGGAGTTCAATAACCTGCTGGCCGGCGGTGTGGCAGAGTCTCGCGAGAGCCATAAGCGCTGGCAGAAGACCGTGCGGGCGCTGGCGGATGGCCGGATCGCCTATGTCTGGCACAACCCGCTGAATATCCCGCTGGATGATATTGCGCCGGGCGGGTTTGTCGGGTTTGTGACGGAAGAGGTCATGAATCCCTTCGTGGAACTGCTGGCAACCAGTACGCCGGTCTTTATCGATACCTGTGGCATGTGGTACGACCAGCATATCTTTATGCGGCCACCGGCAGTGCCGGCGGCTGATGGGTCATACCAGATCGAGGCGCGCTATCGCTTTCTTTCGCTGCCGGGGCAGATTGCGCGGGAACTGGAAGCTGCTGCGGTGCCGGTAGAGGCGGCCACGGAGCCAGGGCTGCTCGGGTTTCAGCTCAACCGGGTCTGCGATTTCGAGCAGTACATCCCGGTGCACGGTGGCTTCAACGGCGGTGTGTGGGCTGATGGGGTGCGCTGCAATGCGACGGCCCACTCGGGGCACTATGCCCTGCGGGTACGGGGGAAGGGGCCGCACCATGTTGCCAGCATCGCACCAATTGGTGGCGGCCCGGGACTGACGTGTGAGTCGAAGAAGCGCTACCGGCTGCGCGCCTGGATCAAGACTGACCTGAAGGAAGGCGTGGCTTACGCGTGCGTGGAGGAAGTGGTCTGGCATTGGAAGGATCTGCGGGCCACGCGCCTGACGCCGGAGCTCGCCGGCCGGACGGACTGGACGTTGGTGGAGGTGGCGTTTGCGCCGACGCCGCACGATCCGTTCCTGGTGGTGCGCCTCTGCGTGCATGGGCGCGGCGTCGCCTGGTTTGATGATGTCCTGCTCGAAGAGGTGCCATAGTAGGGGATGACTCAGCCGATGGTGGCCTGGGCTTCGGCCAGCTCTTTTTCCACGCGGTCGAGTTCAGTGGCGGCATCTTCCCAGTCGGCGGAGTGGCGGCCGAGTTCGGCCTGCAGGTTCTTGAGGCGGGCGCTTTTGCCGGCATAGTCGAGATCTGGCGCGCCAGAGCTGAGCTCGGCGGCCAACTGGGTCTGCTCGGCTTCGAGTTTCTGGATGCGTGTCTCAAAGGTCTGCACGCGGTGGCGCAGTTCTTTGATGCTGGCCTGAAATTTGGCGCGCATCTCGGCGCGCACGCGCCGGAGATCCTTGGAGTTGAGGTTGGCGGCGGCGGCGGTGTCGGTCCGCGCGGGTTGGGCCGCTGGTGCGGGCTGTGCGGGGGCCGCGGCCTTGGCGACGGGCTTGGTGGCGCTGGCGGCCTTGTTGCCCGCGCTGGATTTTGCTGCAGCGGCTGCGCGCGCGCTGGCGGCGGCTTGGGAGGCCTCGGCAGCCACCTTCTCGCGGTAGTAGTCGTAGCCGCCGGGGAAGCGCCGGATGCCGGCCGGGGAGAGTTCGATAATACTGGTGGCCACGGCGCGCACAAAGGCCACGTCGTGGCTGACGATGCAGACCGTGCCGTCGTACTTTTGCAGCAGGCGCTCCAGGCTCTGGCACCCTTCGATGTCCAGGTGCGTGGTGGGTTCGTCCAGCAACAGGAAGTTCGGCACCGAGAGGAAGAGGCGCAGGAAGGCCAGGCGGATGCGTTCGCCGCCGCTGAGCACGCCGGCGCACTTGCCGACGTCTTCTTCGCCAAAGCCGAAGGCGCCGAGCTGCGAGCGCAGCTCCCGCTCGGTGAGGAAGGGGGCTGACTCCTTGGCACTGGCGAGCACGGAGACGTCGGGGTCAATGGTCTCGGCGTACTCCTGGGACTGGTAACCGGGGATGACCTTGTGGCCGAGGACGCGCTTGCCGCCGGTGGGCTGACGCACGCCAGCCAGGATGCGCAGGAGGGTGGTCTTGCCCATGCCGTTGTAGCCGACGATGGCGATCTTCTCACCGCGGCCGATCTGGAGGTCCACGCCGCGCAGGATGAATTTCTGCCCGTCGTAGGAGAAGTCCACCTGTTCCAGGCGTACGACCTCGGCACCGCAATGCGGGGCTGGGGCGATGCGCAGGCAGGCCGCCGCGCGGCTGCGGCGCGGCAGCCGGATCTCTTCCATCTTTTCCAGCATCTTGACGCGGCTCTGGGCCTGGGCAGCGAAGGCAGCCTTGGCCTTGAAGCGCTCCACGAAGCGTTCCAGGTGTTCGCGTTTGCGATCCTGATTGGCCTTGGCGGCCTCCAATTGGACCTGGCGGGCCTCGCGCTCGCGCAAATAGAAGTCGAGGTCACCGGGGTAGCGGGTGACGAGCCCCGCATCCACCTCCACGGTGATCGTGGCGAGGGTGC
>CAYSHQ010000349.1:0-3055 GCA_964430835.1 uncultured Lentisphaerales bacterium | reverse complement strand
ATGCATTTGCATCGCGACCCCGATTACTGGAAACAACGATAAACTGCGAACCAAGTGATCTTTCGTCACTGCTTGATATGGCGTGCCCTCCCAGGAATCACAAGAGACGGCTTGTTTCCTTGTCTTCCCAGTCTTCCAGTCCCCCAATCTTCCGCAACTCTGGCGCCCATGCTCGGCATTGACATCTGCCCCCATTGCTTTTACTCTGCGCCCCTCACCCCCGCACCCCCTGGAGCGCCCCATGACCGATGCCCAACGCCTGCAGGAAATTGCCCGGCGACGCACCTTTGCCATCATCTCGCACCCCGACGCCGGCAAAACCACCCTGACCGAAAAGTTGCTGCTCTATGGCGGCGCCATCCAGCTCGCCGGCTCCGTACGCGCCCGCCGCGACAGCCGCGCCACCACCTCCGACTGGATGGAACTGGAAAAACAGCGCGGTATCTCCATCTCCTCCACCCTGCTACAGTTCGACTACCGCGACTGCGTCATCAACCTGCTCGACACCCCCGGCCACAAGGACTTCAGCGAAGACACCTACCGCGTCCTCACCGCCGTAGACAGCGTGATCATGGTGATTGACGCCGCCAAGGGGATCGAGGAGCGCACCCGCAAGCTCTTCGAGATCTGCCGGCTGCGCGGCATCCCGATCTTCACCTTCATGAACAAGATGGACCGGCCAGCCCAGCACCCCCTGGCGCTGCTGGACGAGCTCGAGCGCGTGCTCGGCATCGGCGCCTTCCCGGTCACCTGGCCGCTGGGCAGCGGCGAAGAGTTCCTCGGCGTCTACGACCGCCTGCGGCACAACCTGCACCTCTTCGAGCGTACCGCCCGCGGCCAGCACCGCGCCCCCGACCAGGTGCGCGGCTTCGCTGACGACGCCATCCGCCAGCAGATCCCGGCGCGCATCTATGACCCGTGGCGCGAAGAGGTGGAGATCCTCTCTGGCGCAGGCGAGACCTTCGACGAGGCCTCGGTCATGGCCGGCCAGATCACGCCGGTCTTCTTCGGCAGCGGCATCACCAACTTCGGCGTGCAACTGCTGCTCGACTACTTCGTAGACTACGGCGCCAAGCCCCAGCCGCGCACCTCCGGCCAAACGCAGATCCCGCCGGAACACCCGGACTTTTCGGGCTTCGTCTTCAAGGTACAGGCCAACATGAACCCGCGCCACCGCGACCGCCTCACCTTCGTGCGCGTCTGCTCCGGCACGTTCGTCAAGGACATGGTGGTCAAGGATCCCGTCTCCGGCGAACCGGTGCGACTCTCCTATCCGCAAAAGCTCTTCGCCCAGGAGCGCGAATCCGTGCAGGAAGCCTTCCCCGGCGACATCGTGGGGCTCGTCACCCACAAAGCCTTCCCGATCGGCGCCACGCTCACCAGCAACCCGGCCATCCGCTACGACGAGATCCCGCGCTTCTCCCCCGAGGCCTTCGCCTACATCCGCAACTTCGGCACCGCCAAGTATAAGCAGTTCCGCGAAGGGTTGGACCAGTTGCTGCAGGAGGGCGTAATCCAGTCGTTCAGCAGCCTCGATGCGGCCCGCACCACCACGCTGCTGGGCGCGGTCGGCCAGTTGCAGTTCGACGTGGTGATGTACCGTCTGCAATCCGAATACAACGCCGACCCGCGCCTGGAGCCAGCCCCGTTCACGCTGGTGCGCTGGTTTGATGCCGATGTGGACCGCACCAAGGTCGAAGACCTGACCCTGGCAACGGGCGTGAAACTCGCGCAGGATCTGCAAGGCAAGCTGGTGATCCTCTTCCCGAAACAGTGGGACCTCGACTACTTCCACAAGCAGCACCCCGGCTATAACCTGCACCCCGTCTCGCCGCACGAGCAGGGCGGGAAGTAGGGGCGGCCGGGTTTCAGGGTTTCAGGGTTCAGTGTTCAGGGTTCGCATGCTTTCCTCGACCCATAACAACGACGCACCCCCGCCGCCACCGCACGATACCGCGCTGGTTCGTGCGGTCTGCCTCGGCGACATGCCGGCTTTTGAAACGCTCATGTCGCGACATGAGCGCCGCATCTATAGACTGGCGCGACGGATCACGGGCTCTGTGGAGGATGCCCAGGACGTCACCCAGCAAACCTTTATCAGCGCGCTACGCCAGCTGGTCCGGTTCCGGGAAAAGGCGTCCTTTGCGACCTGGCTGACGACGATCGCCGTGCATGCCGCGCTCAAGGTGATCCGCAAACGGCGTGGATTGCCGACACAATCCTTGGAGGAGGCGACCGCACCCGCCGCCGATGGTCACATCCCACATCCGGAATTCATTGCCGATTGGCGGGAAACGCCGGACAAACTGCTGCAGCAGGCGGAAACGCGGCAACTGCTCGACGTCGCCATTGCCGCGCTCGATCCCGGGCATCGCGCCGTCTTTCTGCTGCGGGACGTAGAGGGGCTCTCGGTGCGGGAAACGGCCGCCGCCCTCAAAATCAGCGAGGCCAACGTGAAAGTGCGCCTGCTGCGCGCGCGCCTGCAGTTGCGCGAAAAGCTCACACGCATTTTCGGCGACGCCGCGCTACAGTACGAACCGGGTTCGCAGGCGCACGACCATGCCTCGCTCCTAGCCGCCCAGGAGGCCCCCCATGCCTAAGCAAGCAACCAAAACGCCCACCAACGGCAGTCGGGAGCGCGCGCGCTGTGACGAACTGCTCACCCTCCTCAACGAGTATGTGGACGGCGGCATCAACCCATCCATCTGCCAGGCGCTGGAAAGCCACCTCGCGCAGTGCCATCCCTGCCGTGTCGTGGTGGACAACCTCCGACAGACCATCACCCTCTATCGCGACGATCAAGCGTGCGATCTGCCGCCCACGTTCCGTGACCGCCTCTACGCGGCCATCCGCGACTGCCAGAAGATGAACCCCGCTGCCGCGCAGCGCCCCGGCTGACCGCAACGTGCCCTGAAGATCCCCCGCACGGTCTACCGCGCGCCCAGATCCCGTTACTGTGATAGCCCACGCGGCACAGCGCCGATTTCCTGTAACCATCCGCCCCCTCGTGGCTCTAATCCATTTAGAGCACGCTGCAGATAAAAAAGGAAACGGG
>CAYSHQ010000348.1:0-3058 GCA_964430835.1 uncultured Lentisphaerales bacterium | reverse complement strand
GCTTCCTTTCTCTCGCAGATCTTTGCTTCCGGTGGGGCCAGCCCACCGGGGAGCAGTTCCGCGCTGCCGCGTGTCTACGGGACCTGATTCTTACAGCCAAAGAGATGCTCAACTTACGGTTCTAGGTTCAGGGTCATGTGCCTTTTTTGGTATGCGCGTTCTGGGAGCCGTGCCCGTGCACGGCGTCTTCGGCACGCAGCCAATATTCCAGATCGTGCCCCTGTTTGTGGCCTTCCTTCTCCCATAACTCATACGCTTTATGCTGAATACAGGTATGCACATCGCTGCCGTAACAATTATGCGCTCCCATGACACGTACCTCCCCTTCGGTTTGTGGTTTGCCGGTCTCGGTTTATGACGGGCAGCCTACGCCATGAGCCAAGACTTGGCTATGGGGTGAAACCCTACTAGCCTGCCTCGCGGCAAAGGCTCACGGTGCCGTGCCGCGTGTGGCTACTGCGCGCTGAGTTGGGCGTGGACGAAGCGGGTGCGGCCGGAGAGATCGGGTGTGATTTGTACGTGGAGGAAACCGAGCTCCTCCAGGAGGTCGTGCGTGGCGGGGCCCTGTTCGCTGCCGATCTCCAGGAAGAGCCAGCCGCCGGGACGCAGCACCATGGCGGCATCGCGCGCGACCTCCCGCACGATGTCGAGCCCGTCCGGCCCGCCATCCAGCGCCTGGTGCGGTTCATGGGCGCGGATATGACGCTCCAGTGTGGCGATCTCGGCGGTGGGGATGTAGGGAAGGTTGGCGACAATGGCCGCCACGCTGCCAGCCGGAAACTCCCCGCAGCCGCGGGTTTGCCTGAACTCGACGCGGTCGGCCAGGCCGCACCGTTGGGCATTGGCGCGCGCCAGTGCCAGGGCCTCGGCACTCGCGTCAATCGCCACATAGCGCGCCTGGGGCTTTTCCCACGCGAGGCTGAGCACGATACAGCCGGAACCCGTGCCGACATCCACCAGCAGCGGGAGGCCGGTGTCGTCCCCGGCACCTTGCCACAGCTCTGGCTTGGCCAGCACGAGATCCACCAGTTCCTCGGTCTCCGGCCGCGGGATCAGGGCGCGGCGATCCACGGTGAGTGTGAGGTGGCGAAAATCCCATTCCCCCAGGACATATTGCAACGGTTCGCCGTCAGCCAGCCGTTTGAGCCCGCCGCGCCAGGCGTCGACCAGTGCTACGGCCGGTGTCTCCGGGTAGTGGCGGAAGAGTTCCATGCGACCGCACTGGAGCAGATGACCGGCCAGCAGTTCACACGCCACCTGTGGGGTTTCCACCTGGTGGCGCGCGAGATAGGCGGTGCCGGCGGCGAGATATTCGGCAACCGTGCGGGGGGCGGGTGTGGGCATGGGGGGGGGGGCAGGCTAGAGGTCGTAGAGCGTGGGGTCTTTGCGGGGGCCGGCGGCGCGGAGCAGCCGCTTCCATTGGGCGGCCTTGGCAGCACCGCCATCGGCTTCGCTGGCAAACGGGTTGGCGGACTCGAGCGCTTCGCCGAACTCGGCCTCCACGGCTTCGGGGTCTTCGCCGGCGGCCATCCGGTTAAGGGCTTCCTCCACCGGTTCATTGAACTTCATGCCGCTGGCCTGGGCAAACCGGCGCATGAGCGCGGCGGCCTGCCGCGGGTCGCCGTCCTCGCCGAGGCTTTCGATCTCCGAGCCCATGGCCGCCATGGCCTGTTCCATGCGCGCCTCATCCATCGGCGGCTCGCCTTCGGCGCCTTCGGCTTCCTGGGCGCCGTGGCGCAAGGCCGCGAAGGCCGAAACCTGTCGGCCCAGCGGTTGGGCGCAGTGCGGACAGGGCGGTGTGGCGGAGGTGTTGATGCGCTTCGCAAGAAACTGGAAGATGGTGTGACAGGGGGGGCAATAGAACTCGTAGATCGGCATGGCAGCTCTTTCTGTGCGTGTGGCCACGGGTGCTTAGGCCGGCTTGGGTTTCGACAGTTTATACAACTGATCCGCCGTTTTCAGCAGTAGTTCGCGCTCGGCGACGATTTCGCGCCAGCGTTTCGGGATCCCCTCATAGCCGTAATAGGCGCCTGCCAATTGGCCGCAAATGGCGCCGGTGGTGTCGGCATCCTCGCCCAGGGCCACGGCGTGTTGTACGCATTCGGCGAAGTTCTTCCCTTTGCTGAAGGCCCAGAGCGCCGCTTCCAGCGATTCCACGACATAGCCGCCGCCGCGGATCAGGGGCGGGCTCTTGCGACAATAGGCGCCGCGGGCGAGGTTCTGGATGTCCACGGCCAGCGGGTGCTGCTGCCAGTGTCCTTCTATGGGGGTGTACGAATCGCCTAGCAGAAACTCTTTGTCCACCCCCTGCAGGGCACCGAGGATGAGGGCGGCCAGGTAGCGGCAGGCATCCACGCAGTTGCGTGCGCCGTGGGTGGTGCGGGAGCTTTCGCCGGCGCGTTCGATGGCTTCGTCGGGCTGGTTGGCGAAGAAGAGCGGCACCGGCACCAGACGCATCAGGCTGCCATTGCCGGCGGCGCGCGGGTCGGTGGGGCCGCAATACGGCTTGTGCGTGCGCTCGAAGCTCTGCAAGGCCTGGGTGGTGTTGCCGCCAATGGCAAAGCAGGTGCCGGTGACGCTGAAGTGCCCCTCGCGGTACCAGAGGCAATAGCGTTCCAGTTGATCCACCGGGTCGAAGCCTTGGGTCTCGATCAGGCTTTCGGCCAGACAGAGCGCCATGGAGGTGTCGTCGGTCCACTGGCCGGGTTGCAGGTGGAACGGCCCGCCGCCGACGATTTCCGCCAGCGGCTGGCAGCTGCTGGGCGGTTGCCCTTCATTAGTGGCGCCCAAGGCGTCGCCGACGGCCAGGCCAATCAGGGCACCACGAAATCTTTCTTGCATGGTCATGCTGAGAGTTTGGCAAATTTTGGCAGCGAAGGCAACGAAACAGTGGCAGGTGTTGTCCGGATGGGGCGCTGGCCGTGGGCCGAGCCCGCAATGAGCAAGGGGGACGGTGGTAGGTGTTAGGTGGTAGGTGTTAGGTGGTAGTCTCATTATGGAAGTCTGGTGTGCTGAACAGACAAAGTAGAAAGATGAAGAGGGAAGACGAAGGATGGCT
>CAYSHQ010000347.1:0-3071 GCA_964430835.1 uncultured Lentisphaerales bacterium | reverse complement strand
AGCCAGCTTGCATAATATGGCGCTTCAGGAAAAGACCATGTCGGCCACTACACCCCGCATACGCCCGCTTGCCCATCCTCGCCACCCCGTGATAGGTTAATCCCTGTCGCGCGTTCACGGTACGAAGAGCCCATATCCCCCGGAAGCACACCATGCCGATCTACGAATACACCTGCCAGACCTGCCACCACACGTTTGATCATCTCGCACGCAACCTGCAGGACATCGCCAAGACCTGCCCGGCCTGTGGCGCCAAACACCCCCGCAAGGGGTTCTCTGCCTTCGCCGCGCGCGTGCCGAACGCCGCAGCCAAAGCCTGCGACAGTTGCCACACCAACAGCTCCTGCCCGTCCGCCGGCAAATTCGGTTGCGGCGGGGGCGGCTGCGGCGGCCTGTAAGGCCAGCCCCCCGCGCCCGTACCACGATCCTAGTGCGCAGCCACGCCAAACCAATGATTCGCCGCTTTGCCAATCACAAAGGACGCACCCACCACCACCAACGCCACGGATATCGCCTCCAACAGGACCGTGCGATAGCGCAACCCCTTGACCACCGACATGAAGAACGTAAACACCGACAAGATCACCCCTACGCACCCAACCGCTACCGCCAGCGCCATCCGGCTACCTGAGAAAAGAAAGAATGGCACAACAATGGTCAACACCACAAACAGGTAGATCCCGCCGGAAAACAGCACCCCCCGCCACGGTTTCTTCCCCCGCGCCGGGCCATGGCCCCCTGCCTGGGCCTTCTGCGATAAATACTCGGACGCCGACATCGCCAGCGTGGCAGCCAGCCCACTAATCAACACCGTGATGCCGATGGTCCGTGCGCTGGCTGGCATGGCAAAAGTCAAACCGGCGGCAATCCCGCTGAATTCCTGAATCGAATTGTTCAAGGCCAGCACCATGGAGCCCATGTAGTTCAGGTGCTCCTCGTCAATCATGTTGATCAACTCATGCTCGTGGCGCGCCTCTTCGGTGATGATATGCGCGATCTCCGGCCAGTGCTCCTGAAAATGCGCATAGGCCTTTTCGGCCTGCTGCTCCCCCTGCTCCATCAGCTTCATGCCAAAGGTGAAGCCGAATAGTGCCGCACACCCCCGGAAGAACCAGACCTTGCACCAGTTCGGCGACACCGCTTGCCCGGTCAACTCCTGAAACTGACGGTAATGCCGGTGCTCATCCGCCGCAATGTGCGCCAGGATCTCGCGATTACGCCCCGCCGCTCCCCGGGCAAAGGCCAGATACACGTGATGCTCGGTGATCTCGTTGCGCTGGAACGCCAGCAGATAGCGACGGTCTGTATCGGTCAATGTTTTGGCTTCGTGCATGTCAATCAGCTATACCCAGATCCACCAGAGCTCACAGCGACATCTTCACAATTTTATAGACGGTGACCCCCGCCGGTGCCTTCACTTCCACCTCGTCATTGACCTTCTTCCCGATCAACGCCTTGCCGATCGGCGAAGTGATCGAGATCTTCCCCGCGTCAAAATCTGAGACTTCGGGCGCCACCAGCTCGAAGGTTAAGCGCTTTTTGTTCGCCTGATTTACCAAGGTCACGCTTTTCCCAATGCACACAGTGTCTTCTGGCACGTTCGATTTGTCGATGATGCGCACGCGCAGCAACTGATCTTCGAGCTCCGCAATCCGTTTTTCATTGTGGGCCTGCGCCTCTTTGGCCGCATCATATTCCGCGTTTTCGGAAAGATCGCCGTGGGCGCGCGCTTCCTGAATCGCCAGAACAATTTCGCGTCGCTTCACCGATTTGATCGCATGCAGCTCCGCCTTCAACTTCTCCAACCCTTCTGCGGAAACAAAGATATCAGCCATAACGCTCCCGATTGCTCCGAATTCGTACGTACGGCGGGCACCAGCCCGCACCGGCCACCCGTAGTCCTTAACCGCTCCGGCGCCGCAATGTCACAGGCCGCAGCATGCCAGAACTCGCCGGAAATGTACAGCGCGCCCGACCAAGCAGCAGCAATTCGCGTTAGGGACTTGTGGCGGCGGGTCCGCCCTACCAATAGCAGTGCGCGATCGACGAATTGTGGCAGGGCGGCGCCGCCGGGCTCGGCCTTCAAATCGAATAATCATCGGCAAATACGCGGGCCGTACGAGGAACGACAAAGATGGCCTGCGCAACCGTCAGGTTAAGCTGGCGCGCTCGCTCATGCGAGAGTTCCACATGCAGCGGCTGGCTGTTGGCCGTGGCAACATCCACCTTAACCACCGACCCGGCCGACTGCAGTCGCGTGACATGCCCGGCCAGCGCGCCGGTCGTGCCCGCCTGCAACTGGATGTCCAGGTCATAGGGGCGCACAAACAGGCGCGCCGAACTGCCATTGCTCAGCGATCCGGCCGGCGCTTCCATGACCAGCGGCCCGAAGACGGCCTTCCCCTCCTCCACGCGGCCGTGAAACAGATTCACATTCCCTAGGAAATTCATTACAAATGCAGAGGACGGATTATGAAACACCTCATCCGGGGAACCTTCCTGCTCAATCCGCCCGTGGTTCATCACCACAATCCGGTCGGCCACTTCCAGCGCCTCTTCCTGGTCATGCGTGACGAACAGGCTGGTGACGTGGATCTCATCATGCAGTCGGCGCAGCCAGCGGCGCAGATCCTGTCGCACGCGCGCATCCAGCGCACCGAACGGCTCATCCAGCAGCAGCACCTTGGGCTCAATCGCCAGGGCCCGCGCCAGCGCCACCCGCTGCCGCTGCCCACCGGAGAGCTGCGCTGGATAGCGTCCTTCAAGGCCTTCCAACTGCACCAGCTTTAACAGATCTTTGACCTTGCCGCGGATAACAGCTTCCGGCGGCCGGGTCTGGCGCGGTCGCACGCGCAACCCAAAGGCGATGTTCTCAAAGACGTTCAACTGACGAAAGAGCGCATAGTGCTGAAAGACAAACCCCACCCGCCGATCCCGTACATCGATGCCAGCTACGTTCTGCTGCGCGAAGCGAATCTCCGCACCGTCAGCCGCATCCGGTGTTTCCAGCCCGGCAATGATGCGCAGCAGCGTGGTCTTGCCTGAACCGGAAGGGCCAAGCAGTGCCATCA
>CAYSHQ010000346.1:1200-3076 GCA_964430835.1 uncultured Lentisphaerales bacterium | reverse complement strand
GCGGCGGGTCCGGCGGCCCCGCCCCAACCCCGAACACTGAACACTGGCACCTGAGTAGTTACAAATAAGCAAAAGTGGGAGTTTTTGGACAGGCTCTAAGTAGAAAAGGTGCCGCGTTGCGGGGGGGGTGCGTGAGCCTCACTCAGTTGATTACATAGAAGCGCCAGTCAGGGGTTTGGGCTAGGAGCAGATAGCGGGCGGCCTGCGGAGCGAGGCGGGGGTCGTCGGGGTATAGATCGGCGTGTGCACGCAGCGGGTTGGTTGGGGCAGGGACCACCAGCACCAAGGCGCGCGTTTCTTCTGGCGGGAGCTTGGCGGGGTGGAAATCGAGGAAGTGATAGCCGGCTGTGGCTGTCAGTAGCGGTTGGATCAGATAGCCCCACGCGCCGCTTACCACCGGCGTACGGTCCGGGCATTCGCGGCGTAGGGCGTCCGCCAACGGTTCCACAGCGGTGTGCGCGGCGCTGCGGGGCAGGCGCAGGTGGTGCAAGGGGTAGCCCGCCTCCCCCATGATCATCCAGTTCAGGAAGAAGTAGATCGCCAACAGATAGGCGGCGCCGATCCGTTGGATCCATTGTACGGCGCGCTGCGCCGCATCGTGTGGTTTCCACCAGTTGGCGATCACGGCGCCGAGTAACCGCACGACTGCCAGCATCAGGCCGGCGGCATGGGCAAAGAGCGCCAGCCCCCAGAAGACACCGGCCAGTGCGCGCAGTTCGGCCAAAGCCCGTGTTTCAAAATAGAGCGCCAGGATTAGCATCGCCAGGCAGGCCAGCAGGTCGCTGCTGTTCGTGGGGCCCAGCCCTGCAGCAGCCAGCGCCAGTAGCAGCGGCGCGGTGGCGGAGAGGCGTGTCCCTGCCCATTGGCACAGCAGCACACGCAGCGGATAGGACGCCAGTGCCAGCAGCCCGGCCAAGCCAAAGAGATAGGCGTAGCCGTAGGCCGCTGGTGGCAGGAAGGGGAGGAACGGGAGCGCGGCCAAGCCGGATAGGGGGAGGAAGTCCGGTAACCCCACCAAGGCCTGTCGTCCGGTCGGGAGTCCGGCCGCCAGATCACGCAGCATGCCGGCACGGATGAGCAAGGTGTCGGAAGGGTGCGTGGCATCGGCCTGTCGCCAGACCAGCACGAGCGTTAGCAGCACAAAGCCGAGGAGCGTTTCGCGCAGGAAGGTGCGCAGGACTTCTTTCCACGGGTGATGCCCGGGGGCCAGCGTTGCGCTCATGGTACGACCTCCCCGGCGGTTGGGCCTTCATGGGGCGTCTTCTCCCAGAAGAACGGGTTGGTGATTAATTGCCAGGCGCCTTTCCATGCGGCCACACTCATCAGCACCCAGTAGAGCGGCATCAGGAGGCAGAGCGGCAACAGGTGGTAATAGCGGCGCCGCAAACAGCCGAGCATGGCCGAGAGGATGAAGGCCGCATTGCCGGCTAAAAAGCTGAGCAGGGCCGGAATCAGCACCCAGAGCGGAAAGAAGTTGCTGATGCCCTGCGCGCCGGTCAGGAACCACGCCGCCGTCAGGAGCCAGTAAAAGGGGTTCATCAGCAGGCAGAGGCATCCGGCGCCAAAGAGCAGATGAAAGTGCAACATCTTGCCGGGGCCGAGTCGTCCCAGCAGATCGCCATGTTCCCGCAGGTGCACCAGGTAGGTCTGCAGATACCCTTTTACCCAGCGGCTACGTTGGCGGATCCAGGGGGGGATGCGGCTGGTGGCCTCTTCCCAGGTGGTGGAGGGGAGCATGGCCGTGCGCAGCCCGTTGCGATAAAGCCGGATCCCCAGATCGCAGTCTTCCGTGACGTTATAGGGGTCCCAGCCGCCGAGTTCGCGCAACGCCGCCAGCCGGAAATGGTTGGACGTGCCGCCGAGCGGGATCGGCGCA
>CAYSHQ010000346.1:0-1190 GCA_964430835.1 uncultured Lentisphaerales bacterium | reverse complement strand
CGGTCGCGGTTGTAGTAGTTCAACGGGGCTTGCAGGCAGATGATGTACGCCGGGGCGCTGGCAAACAGCAGCGCGGCTTTTTTGAGCTGATCGATTTCCGGGCGGTCTTCGGCGTCGAAGATCACCAGGATCTCGCCCGTGGCTTGTGATAGGCCCCTGTTACAGGCCTTGGGCTTGGTGCGCGGCTGGCTGACCGGCACCAGGACCACTTCGAACGGCGGCACTACGCCCGCCTGTTGCACGGCGGCCTGCGTATGCTGGTCGTCGGCCTCCACTAGCAACAAGATCTGCAGGCGCTCCGCCGGGTAGTCCATACGTCGCAAGTGCGCCATCAGCCCCGGCACCGCGCGTTCTTCGTGATAGAGTGGGATCAGGATGGTGTAGGTGGGCCACCCCTTTTCCAGGACCGCTTGCGGATCGAAAGCCTGCGGGGTGGTGTAGAGCGAAAGAACTTGCAGGATCAGCCGGTAATGACAGAACGCCAGATAAAAAAGGATGAAGGTAATGTTGGCCAGTACCAGGGTCTGGTGAGGGCGCCAGAGGCACAACCACGTCACGAGCAGCACGGCGAGCCCCAGCGTAATCATCTGGCGCCGCGACAACACTTGGGAGGCGTTGGGCATAGGGAGACGCGGCAATGGTTGGCCTCTGTTCATGGGGCGCGATTCCGTAAATCCAGGAAGGGGCAGTTAAAGGTGCGGCTTAGGCGTTGCCAAGTCATGGCCGTGCTTTGTGCCGAGGGAGGCCGGATATCGAAGGTGGCATCCAGCACCAGGATCGGCATGGCGTGGGCCTGTTCGATCGCCAGCAGGAGGGCATGCAACTGTCGGTAGCGTTGCGCGTCGTGCAACCCTAGGAGTGGCGCGTGCTGGTCTAGCCGGAGCAGCACGCCGGACCCGGCGGGCGGGTTACCCAGGGCTTGTGCCAGTTCACGGGGTGTGGCACGCCATGGATCCAGCCGTAACCACTCCGGTGTCAGGGCCGCCGGTGCGGTGCCTTGCCACCACGGTGCCAGCAAACGGCCATCCAGCGGAGTGTGGGGTTGGGTGAGAGCGACTTCCACGATATGCGTCAGTTTGCTGGCATACTGTGGGGTGGTTCGGGTGCCGGGCGAGGGCGTGTAATCTTCCGCTGTTGCGCATAGCAGGGGGATGTCGCGCAGGCGGATCTGAAAAGGGAGCGGCGGTTGG
>CAYSHQ010000345.1:0-3076 GCA_964430835.1 uncultured Lentisphaerales bacterium | reverse complement strand
CGCAGGCTGTTGGCGATGCCGAGCATCTGGTCGCTGGCCTTAATAGCCTTGGAGGTGGCCTCGTAGGCACGCTGCGTGGTGATCATGGCCACCAGTTCTTCGGCGGCATTGACGTTGGAAGATTCCAAGTGGCGCTGTGCCAGGGTGCCGATGCCGTTGGTGCCGGGGACCACACCGCTTTGCGCCGAACCGCTGGCTTCGCTCGCGACGTAGAGGTTGCGGCCGATGCTGCGCAGCCCTTCGGGGTTCGAAAACCGTACCAGGGTGACCGCGGACTTGGTGGTCAGCGCGCCATTGACAACGGTGGAGAACGACCCGTCTGCCGCGATGTTGATCTCGGTGGTGCCGGAGTCAATCGTGCTGAAGGCGGAGACCTTGTAGCCGTTGGCCGTGACTACCTCGCCGGCAGCGTTCTGGCGGAAGGAGCCGTCGCGCGTGTAGGCCGAGGTGCCGTCCGGTAGTACCACTTCGAAAAATCCGTCCCCCTCAATGGCCACGTCCAGGTTCTTACCGGTCTCTACCATGCTCCCTTGGGAGAACTGCTTGGAGATGCCGGAGACGCGTGTGCCATGACCGATCTGGATGCCGGTGGGGAGGGCGCCCTCGCCGCTCTCTGCGCCCGGGGAGGATAAAGAGGAGTACAGCATGTCCTGAAAGCTGATCTGGCTCTTCTTGAACCCCGTGGTATTGATGTTGGCCATGTTGTTGGCGATGGTATCCAGGGAGAGTTCCTGGGCTTTCATCCCGGTCACAGCCGACCATAATGCGCGTTCCATGTGCTGCTCCTTACCTATGATCAGCGTGCAAAGGTGCTGATGGCCTTGGTTTCAATCTGGTCCTGGGTCCGGATCATGCGCTGACAGGATTCGTGGGCGCGTGTGCAACTGACCATTTCGGATAGTTCTTCAAAGATGGACGTGTTGCTTCCTTCCAGCGTCCGGTTGGAAACGGTGCTTTTGGCGTCGGCTTGTGCCTGCACGCCGCTGGGTGCGGAGAAGAGGGATGGTCCGGCGCGGTGCAGCGCACGCTGATCTTCAAAGGAGACCACGCGTATACGACCGAGTGTCTTGTTGTCTGCGATCAGATTGTGATTGGCGTCCACGGACAAATGGCTGAGGTTGGTGGTCAGCGGCACCTTGATGGGTCCGTTCTCGCCGAGCACCGCCAAGCCGCCCGAGTTGATCAGCGTGCCATCTGGCGTGCGGGTGAAGTTGCCATTGCGGGTGTAGCATTCCTTGCCATCCTTGCCCAAGACAAAGAACCCATTTCCATTGATGGCCATGTCGAACGGGTTGTCCGTCGCATGGTAGGGGCCTGGGGTAAAGTCTACGACCATGTTGCCGGCACTTTTCGCGTCTTTTAAATAGGCGTCGAATTTGCCCTGCATGGGGATGACGCGGCGATAGCCAGGCATCATGGAGTTGGCCAGATTCTCTGTGCAGGCGTCCAGTCGGTCGGTCTGCCCAGAGGTCATCTGAAAGATCGCGTTAGTAGCTCCCGTTTCCATAATATAGGTTGTTATAGCAGTCTATATGCCACAGGGCGCGCGCCGTTGCGGCAAGGATTGCCGGGTGGCACCACAGAATGCAAAGGGACGCGCCGGGCGCGTCCCTTTACGGACGGGAAGCAGGATTTATGGCGGTTTCGGCGTCTATTTCCCCTACATGCTGCGGAAGATCCGGTCAATGGTCTGGTCGTCGAAGCGTGCCGTCTGGCGGGGGAGATTCTGGAAGCGCGCCAGGGCCTCTGGCCGCACCTCTTCCTTGTCGGCCAATTCCCGGATGGCACGCGCCATGATCCGGCTGATCATGGACATGTCCACCTGGTCGGCGGCCGGCGGTTGGTCGTAACCCGCGACAGGTCGGTGGTTGGTGCTGGTGATGGCGACAGTATGCTTGGCGGCTTGCGCGGCGGAGCTGCTGGAGAGGGTGTCAATATGCATGGGGTTCCTCGCATTCCGGTGACATGGGGGGTCAGGTGCCTTCACCGCCAGGGGCGGCCAGCGTCTGGGACAGGCTCTTGCAGCAGAAACTGGCGGCAAAAGCGGCATATTCGGCGGGAGAGCGGAGCATGACATCGAGGCTGGTGGTGTCGTTCTTACGGGCCCGGCGTTGCTGCAGATAGTCGGCCATGGTTGTCATAAGTTGTTGCTGCGTAGCGTCGAAGGCCGACTCCATGTTCACCCGTTGGCGCTGGGCGCGCACATCGATCAGGGAGAGGCGCAGGGTTAACACCTGTGGATGATAAGGGCGATATTCGCGGACATAGACGGCGAGGACATGGGTTACGCCTAGCAGGGCGCCCAAGCGGCTGGCTTCGCGTACATCCAGAGTGATGCCATCCGGATAGAGGTTATTACGCGTGGCATAGCCGGCCGGCCGGACGTTGTCCTTGAGTTCTATGATATTGGCTGGTAAGTAGTTGCATGCTTCCCGGAAGAAGTTCTGCTGCAGCATGCGCGCCTGCGTCTCGGGGAGTTCGCCGGTAACCGGCAAGAGCAGGACACGATCGGCCGTGGCAAGTGGCTGGGTCTCCTGATCCTTGGTGATGCGAACCAGTGTGGTGGCTTCGGGGCGGCCGACCCACGAGCCGAAATCATCGCCGCGTTGCAAGACGCAACCATTGGTCAGCAGGAGGACCAGGGCGGTGGTAGCTAGCGGGAGCAGTGGTTGCTTCTTCACGGTGTCCCCCGTTTTGGCAACGGTTCGGCGCGTGGCGCGGGGGGCGGCGTGGCAGCGGCGGCCTCGTAGCGGCAATCCAGTTCGGCATGTCGGCCGCAGGGGCAGCGGATGTGGATTTGCTCGATGCGATCTTTGTTTTTCAGCAAATGTACGTTAATCTGGCCGGCCTCGCCCGGCTTGGCGCCCGTGGCCAAGGGGTGGGGGGTGTCGGATAGACGAATCTGCGGGGCGCGGATAATGCGACAGGCCGGCGTGGTGACAGGCACCTCCGCCGTCTTCTTGCGGATCAGAATGGCATCTGCGTCAACAAAGTACTTCTTGCGCAGCAGTTGGTTGGTATTTTCTTCAATGTGTGCCATAACACCGTAACACTGCTAGCAGAGCAGATGCCACGG
>CAYSHQ010000344.1:0-3084 GCA_964430835.1 uncultured Lentisphaerales bacterium | reverse complement strand
TCCGAACCGTTGTGGAAGGAAGTGAGCAACCAGCGACCATCGGGCGAAAAAACCGCGTTATTGATCTCGGCCGCCGAGTGCTCGGTCGAGAGCGACGGGGGGGACAGGGTGGCGATGGTGGCGCTGTTGTCGACCGACAGCAAGCGACAGAGCTTGCTGTCGTCCGGGACACTGCGTCCCCCTGCGCCGCCTACCACCAAACGCTTGCCATCCGGGCTGAGAACGGCAAAGCAAGGCCCTTGGTAATTCTTCCGCGGAGCGATCGAAAGAATGGGCCTGCCATAGGTGGCGGTGTCGCGCACCACAAAGTCGCGCCCCCCGGCACAAGTCAGAAATCGAGAGCTATCCCGACTCCAGCCGCGTATTTCCAGGCTTCCGCTAACGGAAGTCGTGCCGAGTGCGGCGCCTTTCACGCCGTCATGCACGGTGAGCTTGGTGCCGTCAAACGTAATGACCCGGCTGCCATCTGGCGACCAGTGCGGTACGCTGCCATAGGTGCTCGTGGAATCCAGTTCCCATTCTAATTCAAGCGCATGGGCCTTCCAGCGCCAGCGGCGAATGACGCTTTGGCTGCTTGATTGCCGTGATCGGATGAGTGTTTGCAGGTAGACGGCCTGCGCGTCTGGCGCCCAGGCGACATATTCTGCCGTGACGTCGTTGTCCTTCTGCGCCCCCCGATTTCTGTCATAGGCTATGGCGGAGCCCAGCGATCGGCCGGTTTCGAGATCGATGACCTCTATGCCGTAATTGTTTTGTTCAGGAAGATAAACGGATTGGGCAATCAGTTGCCCGCCGGGGTGAAAGGCGACGGCCTTCGCGTCAGAAAACTTTTTGCTGACCTGCCACGTCGCCACACCGGCAATTTCCGGAAACTCTTCGTTCTGGTTGGTGGCGGTGAGACTGGGCCGAACGGCTTCCTTTAGGTTTGCCAGGTCTATGCCGCGGCCGATGCGCGGATCGGTGGTGCCATACGTCTCAAGCCGTTGCCGGCGCGCCGCCAAGGCCGTTGCGAGCTGCGCCTGCAACCGGTCGAGTTCCAAGCGTTTCGCTGCTAGCGGGTCGCCCGGCATCGTGTTCGTCACCACAGGTGTCCCGGCGGGGATGCGTTTCGCGGAGTTCGCCGGCGCGGCGGCTGACGAGTCTTCTGCCCAAGCGGTCGTCACGCCGATGGTGGCGGCCAGCAAGACGATTGCACGTACGACACGGAGTAGTCGCCTATCGCCGTGCCTTTCGCGCCATCGTCCGGGTTTATGGCAGCCTGCGCTACAGGCGGATATCAGATCCTGCACCCATCGCATATGCGCACCTTAGCATATGCGCAGCGCTGCGTCCATTCTGGCTGCACCACTGGTTCTGAGCCGTGCCAAGGGGGTGATCCGGCTCGATACCCGGGCGATCCGCCGCAAGGCCTTGCAGGAACATCAGAAGGCCCAGCGGGCGCTGGATCAGCTCAAGCTGGACTTGCAACGCATGGAGAAGGAACGGCAGCGGTGGGAAGAGTTGCAGCAGAAACGGCAGCAAGGCCGGGTAAAGGGGGACGGCGCGCCGGATTGGGATGAGATGGAAGAAGATGAGCGGGACGAGGAGTGGGCCGAGGATGAAGAAGAGTTTTTTCAGGTCCTGGAAGAGATGTACCGGGAGCGGCGGGCGCGGCGGGTGCCGGTAAGAGTGTTGCGGCCGGCCAGCAGGAGGTCAAGGAGCTGTATCGCCAGATTGTACAGCGGTTGCATCCTGACCGCCATGGACAGATGACGGACGCGCGCGCAGCGCTCTGGCATGAGGCGCAGGAAGCTTATCGCCGGCACGATCTGAACGCCTTGCACAGTGTCCTGACACGCTGTGACGCGGGTGAGGCCGGGTTGGGGGATCACAGTCCGGTCTCCCGGATCAAGCAGATGACGCAGCAGGTAAAGAACGCCGCCCGGTCGGCCCGCCGCGATTTGCAGAATTTGAAGCGGGATGTGGCTTGGCATTATGAGGACCGGCTGGGCGACAAACGGTATGTGCGGCAGGTCGGTCAGTCGTTGGAGGAACTCGTGGCCCGACTCCAATGTACCTTCCATGAGGTGGAATGGGCGCTGAACGATTTGGCGCGGCAAGCCAACCGTGAACCTCGACCCCGGCGTACGCCTGCGAAAAAGAAGCAGAAGCCGACCCGCGCAGCGCTGGGCGACGATCAGACGGAACTGCCGTTCTGAAGGTAACAGATACTATTTTTGCCGTGGCGGGGTGCGGGCGGCCATGCGTTTGCGGATGATCTCTTCGTACCCTTGGTCCGTGGGGTGGTAGTAGCTCTTGCCGGTGGGGTGATAGCGCTGTTCCACGAAGTGGCCGGCATAGTCGTGCGGGTAGCGATAGGCCTCGTCGAGCCCTTCGCGGCCGATGGCTTTCACATGCAGATTTTTCAAGTGTTCGGGGACCGCCTGCACGCGCCCTTCGCGCACATCTGCCAGGGCTTGGTCAATCGCCAGATAGGCGGCGTTGCTCTTGGGGGCCGTGGCGAGGTAGGTGGTGGCCTGGGCCAGGATGATGCGCGCCTCGGGCATGCCGACGTATTCCACGGCCTGGGTGGCGGCGGCGGCCAGCGAGAGGCCGCGCGGGTCGGCATTGCCGATGTCTTCGCTGGCCAGGATCAGCAGGCGCCGGGCAATAAAGCGCGGATCTTCGCCGGCCTCCAGCATCTTGGCCAGCCAGTAGATGGCGGCATGCGGGTCGGAGCCGCGCACGCTCTTGATAAAGGCCGAGATGGTGTCGTAATGGCCGTCCTCGTCGCGGTCGTAGACGATCATACGGCGTTGGACGCAGGAGGCCATCACCTCGCCGGTGATACGCACGGCCCCGTCATCGCTGGGCGGCGTGCTGCGGGCAGCAAGTTCCAGGGCGTTGAGCGCACGCCCGGCGTCTCCTTCGCAGATGCTGGCGAGAAAGGCGACGGCGTCGGGCTCTGCGGTGGCATTCAGCAGCCCGAGTCCGCGATCCTTGTCCGCCAGTGCCCGCAGAATCAAGCGGGAGACCGCCGCCTCGTCGAGCGGTTTGAGTTCGAACACGAGCGAGCGGGAGGTGAGCGGCGAGTTGATGAAGACC
>CAYSHQ010000343.1:0-3089 GCA_964430835.1 uncultured Lentisphaerales bacterium | reverse complement strand
AGCGTGAAAACGTGAGAATGGAAGATTGGAAGAATGGAAGATTGGAACCCGCCGTCTCCCCGTCAAAGTAGCCGGCGGGTTCCTTCTTATTCTGTGCTATCGCTTCACGATTTGTTCCTACTTCCTCTCCAGTAACTCCTTCGGCGGCAAGGGCATGTCCGGGCCTAGCGGCACGAACTTGAACCCCTGCATTTCCATCAAGACACCTGTGGCGACAAAACCGACCTCGACCTGGCCATTGTCAATCCCCTTCTCGATGTACGGCTCCCACGCTGAGGCCGCTGGGAGCGCGTCACGCTCATACCATCCTGACATGAGGCTGCGCAGTCCGCCCGGCACCTCCGTATCGAAATAGACAGCATAGCGAAACCAGGTACCGTCCGGTTTCTCACCCGAAGCAAATGCACGAATACAACCTGCTTCATCTCCCGCCGGACCGTAGTTAAGACAAACGCCTGCCTTGCGACCAGCAGCCACCCCGGGCCCGAGAACCCGATACGTTCTCCATGAAATATTCGAACCGGTCGAGGCGTCCCAGACCTCCGCCGGCGACTGCCCTTTCGCCAGGATCATCATCCGGCCAACGACTACCCCCCGTGCCCACCGCTTGCCATCGCGAAAGATGACCATATAATGCCGATCATTACCGCCAGATATCATATTCCAGATGCGGCGTTCGGCCGGTCCGCCGCGCGCGTCCATGCGCCAGACATCGTTCGAATATACGCCCGTCCCACGATTCACCACATCCCACGGCCCGGCCTCGGCCCGGGCGAGCAGTTCCGTGATCCAAGCATCCGCGGGCGCGAGTTTGCGCATCCCCGCCGCATCCGCCACGGCCGTCTCTCCGGCTCTCACCTCCAGCCGCTGATCCTTCTGGTGCAGGTCTACCCGGCCATCCTGGACCGCGAGCGTGGTCTGATCGCGGTTTTCAGACAGCGAGAAACGTGTACCAACCACCTCGGCCACGCCGTGCGCGGTCGCCACTTTCCGCCCTATCCATACCCACCCTGGATCTCGCGGCCCGCGGCCCGGGGCGGGCCGGGGCTACTGGCTACGGCATGCGCCAAGCGCTGGCTAGACGAAGAAGGCGTCGGAGATGGTTCTAATGTCAAAACAGACCGATACGGCGCGCCTGTCATGCGTGTATTTCGCGCCACCCGCTCAGCTATGCGCCGGCCCCATCCGTTCGATCGCCCAGCGCGCGCGCATGGCGGTGTTGACTTCCGGGATGTTCTGCAATTGCTGGAGCGTCGCGCGTGCCGGCTGGTAGCGTGCATGCCCCAGACACCAGGCCGCCACGGAATGCACGGTGTAGTTCTGCCGGGCATCCAGCAACAGGGTCTGGATCTTCGGCAGCGCCGCAGGCACGCCGCGCATCGTCAGGGTCTGCATCACGGCGCCCGTACGCCGCCAGGCCGTCACCGGCGGATCATCTAACGCGGCTAGGAGCGCCGCCTCGGGCTCCGCCAGTAAGCCATACGGGGTTTCATCCAGATCGCAAACCATCGCAGACTGCAGCGCCCCCTCGCCGGTCGCCGGCGCAAGATCCGGCAGGGCGGAGATTTCAGGCGGCAGTTCAAAGCGGTCTGACCCGCCCGGCCAGCACACCTGCCAGACAGCGCTGCCTAGCGGACACAAGGAGACCCCCGTCACGCTGGCCGGAATCAGGCAGGTAACAAAACGTACCACCCGCCCGGAGGCCGTAATATCACAGCGCTCGCTGCCCAGTTCTGAGCGCGCCGCGTCACCGATGGTCCAAGCCGGAAAGTCCGGTGTCATTGTCAACGCCACCGCAGCATCCGACTTACCGCCATCCGTCTCCACCCACCAGGCCCAGGTCATGGCCGCGCCGGCCGACACCTCCACCTGCACTTCGCGTGCACCGGTCACACGTGCGCCGCAGCGTAGCCAGGCGCGCCAGGTGAAGGCATGCGCACGCTGCGCCCGGATCTCATCCACCACCCAGGTCACACCGGCCGCATTCATCGACACCGTACGCCGCATGCGCGTCACATCCAGCGCCGGCTGGTAGAAGGCCGCCGCCTCACTGGCAAAGCAATGGCGTGCCGCTTCCCGCCGCTCAAACAGCAGCGTCCCTTCGCGGGCGCTGCGGGGGAAGTAGCTCTCCCAGCCGTCCACCACCACGCTGCATGACCGGCCGAGAAAACCCATCTGCTGCTGCTTCAGCCAATCATCCAAGGTGCCATACTGGCGGATGATCATCGCCTGTTCAGCCGGTGTAAGTGTTTGCAGCGTGCGCTGCCGGGCGTCCGCAGCCAACGGCTCTTGGCATTTCCACTGCACGCCATCCTCGGTGACGGGCCGTCCATCGAGTTCTACGATCAGGTGATTGGGATCCACATGCCCCCGGCCAAGCTCCTGCAGCCCGCCTGCGCAGCGGTCCCAGACCGTCATCACGCGCAGTCGGCGCTCCCGGTGTTCCACGGCCGCGCCCACAGCGGACTGACTCCAGCCGGTCAGTACGGACACTGGAACCTTGGAACGGGCCGACGGCGCTGTGTGGCCGTGCGGCACGGCGCGCCCTGCCGCGCTATCCTCCTGCTCCGGCCAATAGAGGATGGTCCAGAGGCGGTCATCCGGCCACCAGGCCAACTGCTGCGGTTCTTCCCAGCAGGCTTCGGCGACCTGCAACCAGTCGGAGTTGCCGGTCAAGGCGGCCCACAGCGTGCGCACCGACAAGTTATGGATGCGCTGCCAGCCATACTGGTCCCACGGTGGTAGCAATCCACCGCAGCTCCCCATTTCGCTTTCCATCTGCAAGGTGGCAGCCACCCGCCACCCGCCCGGCTCCCACGTGCGCTGCCAGACCTCGGGCTCACCCAATTGCGCCAGAAAAACGCCCGCCCACATGGACAAGGGGGAGACCACATCCGACTGATAGGTAGACCCCTCCCCCGAATAGCCGCTGGCTGGCAGCAAGCCCAGCACCTGTTTGAATTTGGGCAACGCCCAATCCCGCAGCGCCCGCGCCCGTACTGCCAGCCCCGGTTCATCGGCAAACACATGCCCGACGACCGTGCTGCAAAAGGTCATCGAAAGCTGCTGGTTGTGCCCGCCCGGCACGC
>CAYSHQ010000342.1:0-3099 GCA_964430835.1 uncultured Lentisphaerales bacterium | reverse complement strand
CACCACGAACCAAGAACATTCCCCTTCGCGTTCATTCGCGTTCATTCGCGTTCATTCGCGGTACCACCTACCACCTGCCACCTACCACCTTCTCCCGCTACCCCCGCCAGACCACGCGCACGGTGCGCAGCAGGATCCACAGGTCCAGTCCCAGTGAGCGGTTGCGCAGGTACCAGATATCCAACTGGCACATCTCCTCGAACGTCCGGGCATTGCGCCCCGACACTTGCCAGAGTCCGGTCAGCCCCGGCCAGCCATCCAGGCGCGCGCCATGCCACGGGGCGGCATAGTGCGGATCCTCATACGCCGGCAGCGGGCGCGGACCCACCAGACGCATGGTCCCCTGCACCACCTGCCACAGTTGCGGCAGCTCATCCAGCCCGTGCGCCCGCAACCAGCGCCCCAGACGGGTCGCACGCGGATCATCCGCCACCTTGAACGGCCGGCCGGCCGGCACCGTATGCGCCAAGGCCGCCCGTTGCTCCTCCGCAGACGGCTGCATGGTACGCAGCTTCCAGAGACGAAAGAGCCGCCCATCCCGACCGGCGCGAGTTTGCACAAAGAAAGCCGGTGCGCCATCCTGCCACCGGATCACACCCGCCGCCAGCAGCACCCACGGCAGCACAGCCAGCCAGAGGACGGCGGCCAACAACCGGCTGCACCACCCTCTGTCCACCGGCCGGGCCGCCGGAAAACAGAGCCACGCCGCCCCGGCATACACGACCGGCCGCACCCCGCCGGGCCCCGTCAAAACCGGAAACCACGCTGCCGGTGCCAGCACCGTGACATCACGCCGCTGCGCCACCAGCGCCAGCACACCGGCCGCATCCCGGCACGCCCGCGCCGGCACCGCCGCCGCCAGCGCCGCGCCTGTCACGCGCACCGCACCCGCCGGCAGCACCCAGACACGCGGCGCTTCTGTGGGGTCTACCGCCCCCAAACTGCGGGGGTTGGAAGGTTGGAAGGTTGGAAGATTGAGATCACCCGCGCCTGTCATAGTCGATTTACACCTGCTGCTGGGAATGCATTCCTGAAGTACCGCTTGATGTGGCGCGCCCGCCAACGCATCGCAGGGGACTGCCTGTTTCCTACACTTCCCCATCCTTCCAAGCATCCATCCCCCCAATCTTCCGCAGTTCTGGAACCGCGCTTGCCCCTTGCGTTGTGTGTCATAGTCTGCCATATTTACCACTGTAATGCCAAGCGGGATGCAAATGTCCTTCATGGCAAGGACGCGCCCGCAGCCAACCACGATCGGCGGAGGATGCGTACTTATGCAAGCGATGTCTGTCTCCCAGATTCGTAATTTCGCTATTCTTGGTCACAGCGGCAGTGGCAAGACCACCCTGACCGACGCCCTGCTCTTCAAGCTGGGGCTGAACGACCGTCTGGGGTCCACTGAGAACGGCTCCAGCGTCTCGGACTACACGGACGAGGAGAAGGCGCGCAAGATCTCGCTCTTTGCCTGCCCTTTCACCGCCGACTACCAGGCCGCAGCCGGCGCCACCTACCGCTTCGTCTTTACCGACACCCCCGGCTACATGGACTTCTACGGGCAGGTGCTCGGCGCCATCCGCGCCAGCGATGCCGCGCTCTGCGTGGTGGACGCCACCAGCGGTGTGCAGGTCGGCACGCGCCGCGCCTGGCGCGCCTGCGACACCGATGGCCTGCAACCCCGCGCCTTCGTCATCACGGGCCTGGACAAGGAGAACGCCAGCTATGACAAGGCGCTGGCCTCCATCCGCCACGCCTTTGGTCCGACCTGCCTCCCCGTCGTGGCGCCCGCCAATGGCAAGATGGTGGACATCCTGGCGGCCAAGGAACTCTCGGACGAATTGCAGGCGATCAAGGGGCAACTGGTGGAGGCCGCCGCCGAGACCGATGACACCCTGCTCGAGAAATATCTGGGCGGAACGAGCCTCTCCGCCGACGAGATTGGTGAAGGGCTGGTGCATGCCGTGGCCAGTGGCAAATGCTACCCGGTCTTTGCCGCCATGCCACTCAAAGAGGCCGCCGGCCTGAAGGAGTTAATGGAAGGGTTCTGTCGCCTCTTCCCCGCCCCCGGGGCGCGCGTGTTCCGCGACACGCATGGCAACGAACTCAAACCCGACCCCGCTGCGCCGTTCGTCGGCCAAGTCTGGCGCACGGTCATCGACACCTTTGTGGGGCAGCTCAGTTTCGTGCGCGTGATCTCCGGCACCCTGACCAAGGGGGACTATTTCGACGCCTCCGCTAATAGCAAAGAGTCCGTCGGCGCCCTGATCCACACCATCGGCAAAAAGCAACTGCCGACCGAGCACGCCGTGCCCGGCGAAATCGTCGCCATCCCCAAGCTCAAGGTCACCCGCACCGGCCACACGCTCACCACCCACGGCCACATCGTCCAAGTCACGCCGCTAGCCTTCCCCAACCCGGTCATGTACATGGCGCTCACCGCCAAGACGCAAGCCGACGAGGACAAGATGGGGACTGCCATTCACCGCCTCTGCGACCAGGACCCCACCCTGCACGTCGAGAAAAATGCCGAGACCAAGGAAGTCGTGCTCAAGGGGCTGGGCGATGTACACATTGACGTGGCAGCCAAGCTGATGCAGGCGCAGAGCAATGTGCATGTGGACCTCAGCACACCCAAGGTGCCGTACCGCGAAACCGTCACGGCCCTGGGCGACGGCCACTACAAGCATAAGAAACAGACCGGCGGCCACGGCCAGTACGGCGAAGTCTACCTGCGGGTGGACCCGCGGCGGGCCGGCGAGGAGGAGTGGTTCCTCGACGAGATCGTCGGCGGCACCATCCCCAACAATTTCAAACCCGCCGTCCACAAGGGCGTGGTGGAAGCGATGCTGGCCGGCAGCGTGGCCGGCTACCCCGTGCAGAACGTCAAAGTCCACCTGTACGACGGCTCCTACCACGATGTGGATTCCTCGGAAATCGCCTTCAAGATCGCCGCACTGCGCGCCTTCCGCGATGCCATGTCCAAGGCCCACCCCGTGCTCTTGGAGCCAATCATGACGGTCAAGGTCGTGATTCCGGAGCATTTCATGGGGACGATCAACGGCGACCTCACGAACCGGCGCGGGCGCGTGCTGGGGATCGAGG
>CAYSHQ010000341.1:354-3102 GCA_964430835.1 uncultured Lentisphaerales bacterium | reverse complement strand
GTTCGGCGAGCGCTACCTGTGGTGTCCGCTGATCAAATTCTACGAGAGTGCGTATGCGGTGCTGCGGGCCCCGCGGCCCGCGGTGGCGCAGGTGCTGCGCCAGAAGACGGATTTCTGCGCCTACGTCATGTCGAATACCACGGGGAGTGCGGACGAGCGCACCCGCATCTTCGACCTGCTGAGCGCGTACAAGCCGGTGCATTCCGGCGGGCGCTGGCGAAACAATGTCGGCGGCCGGGTCCCGGACAAGCTGGCGTTCCAGTCCCGGCATAAGTTCGTGATCGCGTTTGAGAACTGCTCGTATCCGGGCTATCTGACCGAAAAATTTGCCGAGGCAGCGGCGGCGCAGGCCGTGCCGATCTACTGGGGGGACCCGACCATGGGTGCCCTGTTCAACCCCAAGGCCTTCATCAACTGTCACGAGTACCCGACCTTGGCAGACGCGGTCGCGCAGGTGCAACGCGTGGATCAGGACGAGCGCCTCTACCGTCAGATGCTGGCGGAACCGTGGTTCCCGGAGGGGATCGAACCGGCCTGCCTGCGTGATGAAACCTTTGCCGCTTTTCTGGGCCAGATTTTTGAGCAGGATCCCCAGGCCGCCTTCCGCCGGAATCGGGGGCGCTGGGGTCTGAAAAGCGAGCGGAACTTCTACGACATGGCGCACCGGCCTCACGTGCATACATATAAGATGCTCCGGAAGGGATGGCGAGTCCTCGGCTATACGGTTTTGCCACGACGGAAAGCCTCCTGATGCAAATGGCCTTTTCTCGGAAAGAAGGATGGCAAATAGAGCTTATGAAATTCCACACTTACATTATCAATCTGCAACATGCGACGAAGCGCTGGGAACACATGCGCGCCAATCTGGCATCGCTGGGCCTGCCGTATACTAGGATTGAGGCGGTTTATGGCGACCAACTTACCGCGCCGATCACTGGCTATAACCCGTGGAAATACCATCTGCTCACCGGCAAGGTTACCAATAAGCGGGAAATCGGCTGCTACATAAGTCACATCAAGGCCATGGAGGCCTTTCTAAAAAGCACGCACTCGTATGCGTTGATTCTGGAGGATGATGTTACGCTGCCCAATCAAATCGAGTCGTTGCTGGCGTCGGCCTGCGAACAGGGAAAATGGTGGGATATGCTCCGGCTCACCTCGTCGCGCCAGGGCGCTTTCCTGCCCTTTGCCCCTCTGCCGAGTGGCCATGCGTTGGCGTATAATCGGCGGGTATTGAAAAACACCGGCGCGTACTTTGTCAACCGTCATGCCGCGCACTGCTGTGTAACCAAAATGCTGCCCATGTGCCTTCCCTACGATGTGGCGCTGGATCGCGATTGGCAGTACGGCTTTAAGACCGCCTGCATTGCTCCGCTACCAGTTGAACTGGAAAATGAATTCCCGGGACAAATCCCGAAAGCCAAGCGCCTCTGGTTCTTTCGCGCCACGACCTTTCATTTTTTCCACTTGCTGACCTGGTTCGAGCGACGCTACTATCGGGGGCGCTACTGGCGTGCGGCGCGGTCTGGCGCAGGAGCGCAAGCGTGATTATAGTCCGAATAGCGGGTGGCCTCGGGAATCAAATGTTCCAATACGCTTTTGCCCGCGCCCTGCAAGCACGGGGGGGGAAGATCGTTGTGCACTGGCACGGCAGTCGCACCATGCAGCGGCAGTGGGGGCTGGATGCCGCCTTTCGTTCGCCGCTGTCGGAAAAGATCACGGTCGCCAACGGCCATGCGCGGCGGCAGCTGTTCGCGTGGGTGCTGCGTAAAACCAGACGACAGCGGGAACCCGCAGAGATGAGTTTTAATCCGCGCTTTCTGGAGGCCAAGGGTGGTTATCTCGACGGCTATTGGCAGAGCGAGAGGTATTTTGCCGAAATTGCTGCGACGATCCGTGGCGATTTTCAGTTCAGGCCACTCACGGGGCGGCAAAATTTGGAGCTACAGACCACTATCGCCGCGCGTCCGTGTGTCGCGGTACACATCCGTCGCGGTGACTATGTGGGACATGCCGGCCTCGGCGGGGTTTGTACCCCGGCTTATTATGCTCGGGCACTGGCAGTATTGGAGCGGTCGCATCCTGGTTGCACGCCGATCATCTTTTCCGACGATATGCCATACTGTCGCGCGCTGTTCGCCGGACAAGGGGTTGTCTACAGCGGGTGGAATTCTGGTGAGGACAGTTGGATGGATATGGCGCTGATGGCGCAGTGTCCCCATCACATCATTGCCAATAGCACCTTCAGCTGGTGGGGTGCGTGGCTAGGACGAACGCGGGAGGGCAGGGTCATTGGTCCCAGAAACTGGTTTTCCGATGCTGTATGTTTGAACAACTATGACATATATCCAGATAACTGGATGAGTGTGTAAGTTCAAGAACAGGCGTATCAGCTAAGATTAGGATGACAATAAGAAGACACAGTGCGGAATGTGTACTTTTTAACGAAGTGCCAATAGATCTTGTATATAAATAGCAGGCGGCCGATGCGCTCCAGAAAGAAATAGAATTTGCGACGCCGGACCGCCTGTCGCAAGGACGCTCGCTCGCCTTCGGAAATGGCCAAGTCTTGAATCAATGGATAATAACAGTCGAAGTAGGTAATCGTTCGTTTGTCGTAGCGTAAAAGTCTCTCTAAGCGGGATCGTTTCGCCTTGGCGGCGCTTTTACGAGGGCCGTAGGCGAAATGCCTGAGACAAGACTCGAAGGTGACGAGGCCGCCATACGTTAGTGCCACCGCATTCAGGA
>CAYSHQ010000341.1:0-308 GCA_964430835.1 uncultured Lentisphaerales bacterium | reverse complement strand
GTTTTCTCCACGGCCTGCCGAAGATCATCCGTGCGAAATAGACCGTAGATAATATGCGCCTTCCCGAAAACCTCTTTCTGCTGAATATACCGCAGCATTCTAGGATAGAGCGCCAGTCCTTTGAGTTCGCTGATCTTCCCGAAATAGTCTGGCACCCGAGTGTTCGCCTTGGTGCCTGATCCCGTTTCGAGCATTGGTTCAAAGCGTGGGACGGCTACGCAAGCGTCCCTTGTCTGCTCCAGCAGGTTGACGGCTATTTCCACAAATTGCGGATCCAAGACCAATACCAGACATCAAATCCAAGTGGG
>CAYSHQ010000340.1:0-3110 GCA_964430835.1 uncultured Lentisphaerales bacterium | reverse complement strand
GTGCGCGGTTTGTGGGAGCGGCATCGGCGGGGGCGAGGGCAGGGGGCGCCATGAGGCTATTGGTGAGGCTGGCGGCGATCGTGGGGCGGTTCGTGGGATCTTGCAGCGCGCTCAGGAGCCCCGTGGCCAGATCTGGCGGCAAGGGGGAGACCACCGGCATGGTATTGGTGGGGAGTACGGCTACTGCGGTGCGACTGACCCAAAGGAGCAGGCCAGCGGGCGGCTTGATCTTGACCCAGTCGCCGCTGCGGCCACGTGATTCGACGGCCACGCCTTGGTTGACGCTGCCAACCACCTTAAAGGAGAGGCCGGGTCCACAACGCAGTTGCGCCTTGTCGCGTACGACGCGCCCTTTGCGGACCAATTCGCCATAGATCCAGACGTGGATGTCGTCGGGCGGTGTGACCGGCAGCCAGTTACCTTCGATGTCGCCGTGTACCAGCAGTTCCTGACCGGCGGGAAGCACGCAGGCAATTTCGACATTGTCGGCGTTCTGATACCGCAGATTGGTGTGCTCAGCCGTGACGCGTACGCGGGTTTCGGCCGTGGCGAGCAAAGTTGCCAACACGGCCGGCAGCAGAAGCAATGACGTGCTGCGTAGACGCATGGGGATGCGCCGCAGGCAGACGTTAGGCGTCGGCCTTGGTTTTACGCAGGCCGTAGCCGCGGTCGCCCTCTTTCCACTGGCCGCGCTTCTTGAGCAGTTCGACGCGCTCGAAACGCTTCAGGACATTGCGCTTGATGGCGATCTTGCTGCCACCCTTCAGACTGGAATGCTGACTCATGGTATGCTCTCTCTCCGGTGGACACGGTTCACGTATAGCGCCCTCTGCGCCATGGACGTCCACAGCTTGGCCGGCCATAGGCCGTGCGCAAGGAAGGAAGACCATAGCAGAAACAGGCGGTGGATTCCAATCACAAATTGGCCCTATCGGGCCGGTGCACTGCGTTGGGCTACGATCTGCTTCTCGTAGGCTTCCATTTTCTCGATCCAGTCGGCGCCTGCCGGCACGCCGGCCCGCGCGCAGAGCATGTCCCAGACGGCGCCAAAGGGCATGGTCTTCATTTCGTCCATCAGGGCCAGTTTGCGTGCGTGGTTACCGGCCTGTTCCGCGGCGCGCAGCTGTGCGGCGGGGTCCAGCAGCGCATAGAGCGCGGCCTTGCGGGTGGCGCGCGTGCCGATCACGTAGGCGGCGACGCGGTTGAGGCTGGCGTCGAAGAAATCCAGCGCGAAGACCGTGCGGTCCCAGGCCTGACCACGCGCCACTTCGAGGAAGATGCTGCGCAGGTCGTCATTAAAGATCACCACGTGGTCGGAGTCCCAGCGTAGGGGGCGGCTGACATGCAGGAGCAGCTTGCGCTGGAACGGCAGGTGGCCGGAGATCTTGTCATGGATGGTCTCGGTCGGGTGGTAGTGCCCCATGTCCATACAGAGGCCGATCTTCCGGCTCAGGGCGTAATTGGTGTAGAACTCGGCGGAACCGACCACATATTCCTCGCTACCGATGCCGAAGAGCTTGCTCTCCACGAAGTCCAGGCAGCGCGTGGTGTCGATGGTGTCATCCGCAAAGATGGCGTCGTACGATTGCGCCAGTCGGGCGCGTGGCGACCAGCGGTCTGCGGGGAGGTCCTTGGCGCCATCCGGGATCCAGAAGTTGATGTGGCAGGGGGAGCCCTGGCGGGTGGCCATGGCCTGGGCGATGCCGCGCGCGGCCCGGGCGTGGCGGATCCAGAACTGACGCACTTGCTCGTCGGCGTGGGACAAGGTGTAGCCGCTCTCGGCCATGGGGTGTGCGTGGAAGCTGGCGTTGAAGTCGAGGGCGATCTTGCGCTGGGCGGCCCACGCCATCCACTTCTCGAAATGGGCGGGGGTGAGCTGGTCGCGGTCGACGGCGGGGCCGTCGAACTCCGCGTAGTAGGAGTGCAGATTGACGCGTGTAATGCCGGGGATTAGGGAGATGGCGGTGGCGAGGTCCGCGCGCATTTCGTCGCCGGTGCGGGCGCGGCCCGGGTGATTGCCGGTGGCCAGGATGCCGCCGCCGGCCACTTCGCCGGCGCGGCGTTCAAAGCCCACGTTATCGTCGGCCTGCCAGCAGTGCAGGGAGACCGGGATGGCCAGAGCTTGTTGGATGGCGGCTTCGGTGTCGAGGCCCAGTGTGGCGTAGCGTTGTTTGGCGAGTTGGTAGGCTTGTTCCATGGTGGTTGTTCCTTGTGGCGTTCAAAAAAATGCACCCCGCAGCCGGGGCGGCGCGGGGTGCATGGTCGGCCTGTGGGTCGTTCGCCCCGCTTAATACCGGTAGTGTTCGGCCTTGTACGGGCCATCCACCGGCACGCCGATGTAGTCGGCTTGCTGCTGGGTGAGTGTGGTGAGCTTGGCGCCGAGCTGGGCCAGGTGCAGGCGGGCGACTTCCTCGTCCAACTTCTTCGGCAGGCGGTGGACGCCGAGCGGCTGCGGCTGGGTCCAGAGCGCAATCTGCGCGAGGGTCTGGTTGGTAAAGGAGTTGCTCATCACAAAGCTGGGGTGTCCGGTGGCGCACCCGAGGTTGACGAGACGCCCTTCGGCCAGCAGGTAGATGGCATGGCCGTCCGGGAAGATGTACTTGTCCACTTGCGGCTTGATGTTGACATGCCGGATGCCGGGCCAGTTCTTGAGGCGGGCCACCTGGATCTCGTTGTCAAAATGGCCGATGTTGCAGACAATCGCCTGGTCGCGCATGCGCGACATGTGCTCGGCGGTGATGATGTCGCAGTTGCCGGTGGTGGTAACGTAGATGGTGGCGTGCGGCAGGGCATCTTCGATGGGGCAGACGCGATAGCCGGCCATGCAGGCCTGCAGCGCGCAGATCGGGTCGATCTCGGAGACCCAGACTTGCGCCTTGTGTTCGCGCAGCGCCTCGGCAGAGCCCTTGCCCACATCGCCATAGCCGCAGACAAAGGCGGTCTTGCCGGCGATCATGACGTCCATGGCACGCTTGATGCCATCCACCAGCGACTCGCGGCAGCCGTAGATGTTGTCGAACTTTGACTTGGTAACCGAGTCATTGACATTGATGGCTGGCACCAGCAGGCGCTGTTCTTTTTCCATCTGGTAGAGGCGGTGGACGCCGGTG
>CAYSHQ010000339.1:0-3111 GCA_964430835.1 uncultured Lentisphaerales bacterium | reverse complement strand
GTCTATGAGTCGGTGGCGTTCGCATACGAGACCCTGGATGCGATCGAGGGTGGCTGGCTGGTGCCGATCGAGCAGCAGATGGTGCAGGTCGAGGGGCTGGATTATTCAGGCGTACGGACCACGGCCGGCGACCTGAACGGCGCGGACCTGGCGGAAATCATGGAGTTCGAGAAGAACCTCCACGGGATTGCCGACCCGGCGATCCAGATTTGCGGGGAGCGGCGCGCGCTGATTTTTGCCACGTCTGTGGTGCAGGCGGAACGGTTGGCGGAGATCTTGAACCGGCACCGCACAGGGTGTGCGGCCTGGGTATGCGGCAAAACGGACAAGGATGAACGGCGCCAGATGTTGGCCAGTTTTGCGGCCGGCAAGTTGCAGTATGTGGTCAATGTCGGGTGCCTGACGGAAGGGTTCGATGATGCCGGCGTAGAGGTGATTGTGATGGGGCGGCCGACCAAGAGCCGGAGCCTCTACGCGCAGATGGTGGGGCGCGCCACGCGGCCGGCCGCGGAGATTGCGCATACGCTGAACGACGCGCCGCACGATGAGGCGCGCCGTACGATGATCGCGCAGAGTCGGAAGCCGAAGTGCCTGGTGGTGGACTTTGTGGGGAACTCGGGCAAGCACAAGTTGTGCACCACGGCCGATATCCTGGGTGGCAACGTGAGCGAGGAGGCGGCGGCACTGGCCCTCAAAAAGGCGCGTGACGGGGGCGCGCCGGTGGATATGGCGCAGGAGTTGGCGGCGGCGGAGGCGGAACTCGCGCGACGCCGGCAAGAGGAGGCCGCACGCCGCGCGGCTCTGGTGGCGAAGGCCAGTTACCGGGTGGCGACGGTCTCGCCGTTCGATGTGTTCGACATTACGCCCAGCCGGGAGCGCGGCTGGGACCGCGGCAAACAACTATCCGCAAAGCAGCGCGATTTGCTGATGAAAAACGGGGTCGATGCCGATGCCCTACCCTACCACGAGGCCAAGCAGGTATTGGACGAGATGTTCCGGCGGTGGAACAGCGGGTTGTCAACCTTTGGGCAGGCGAAGCTGCTCAAGCAGGCCGGGTTCGTGGCGCCGATGCGCCGGAACGAGGCCAGCAAGGCCATTGATCAGATCGCGCAGCGCGCGGGCTGGGCAAGGAAGACAGCCTGTTAGGCGGGACGCGTGGGCGGTGAAGAGCGGGTGCAGGGGGATAGGGTTTGCCAGGATGGGGGGCGTGCGATGCAGCCGAGGTCATGGGTGAGAGTATCGCGGCAGGTGCCTTGCGCGATCTGTCAGAAGCCGGACTGGTGCACGGTTACCAGCGATGGGCAGTTGGCGTGCTGCATGCGCGTGCAGAGCGAACGCCAGGCGCACAACGGCGGCTGGTTGCATCGGATCGCCGGGTCCGGCGCCCCCGCCCTACCGCCCTTGCCGCCGCCGTGTGACCGGAAACTGGCGCTCGACTGCGGCGCATACCACGCCGCGCTGCGGCGGCATTGGGACTGGCGCTGGTGTGATGGGCTGGCGCTGGAGCTTGGCGTGGACATGGACGCGCTGGAGGCGCTGCAGCCGGCCTACGATGGCGTAAATGCGGCGTTTGCCTTCCCCATGCGCACAGGTGAAGGGGGCGTGTGCGGCATCCGCCTACGGGCACGGGAGGGGCGTAAATGGGCGGTGCGCGGAAGCAGCGAGGGGCTCTTCTTTGATCCGGCCCTGAACGGGAACGATGAGCTGGTTGTGTGTGAGGGGCCCACGGACACAGCGGCAGCCTTGTCGCTGGGGTTGCGGGCGGTCGGGCGGCCGTCCTGCAGCGGTGGCAACGATGCGCTGGCCGCCCTGGTGCGGCGCCTGGGAGTGCGGCGGGTGACGATGGTGGCCGACCACGATGCGCCGCACCACCGGCCGGACGGGTCGGTCTGGTACCCTGGACGCGACGGCGCGGCGGCGATGGCGCGGGCGCTACGCCGGGCCTGGCGGATGGTACTGCCGCCAGCCAAGGATTTGCGGGCGTGGCTGCACGAGGGCGCCACGCGGCAACAGTTCGATGCCCTGGCGGCGTCGGCAACATGGAGGCTCGGATAGTATGGCTGGCGACTTCATTCGATGGCAGAAGGGGTTGGTGCGTAAGCCGGAGGTGGCGCAGATCGCACGTGCTACGGGGTTGGATGCGTTCAGCGTGGCCGCACGGTGCATGGCGATCTGGGAATGGGCGGATGAGGTGACGACTACGGGCGTGGTCGATGGCGCGAACCGCGAACAGATTGACTTGCTGGCGATGCACACGGGGTTCTGCGCGGCGCTGGAGGCGTGCCGGCCGCATGGCTGGATTATGGTGGATGAGGACGGGGTGTCCTTCCCGAACTACGAACGCCACAACGGCCAGTGTGCGAAGAAACGGGTTGAAGACAACAACCGGTTACGGCGGTGGCGGGAGCAGCAGAGAGTGAAACGCGTTTCGCAATGCGTTTCGTAACGCGTTTCGCAATGCGTTTCGAAATGCGTTGCGCAATGCGTGTCGAAACGCGTTGCGAAACGCGTTAGAGAAGAGAAGATGTATACCCATAAGGTAGTGTAATAGTAGGTAGTGGGTAGAGTAACACAGCATACAGGTAACAGAGTAGACAGGTAACACAGCAGACAGGCAACAGAGCAGACAGGCAACAGGAGGAGGGCGACATGGGGAGCATGAGCAGACGCAAGGGGGCGGTCGGGGAACGGGAGGCCGCGGAGAAGTTGAACGAGGTGCTCGGTACGCGGTTCCATCGCGGACGGCAGTACCACGGCGGACCAGACTCGCCCGATCTGGCTGGCGATCTGCCGGGGTTGCATGTCGAGGTCAAGCGGGTGGAACGGTTGGCGCTCTACCCGGCCATGTACCAGGCACGGCGGGATGCGGCTCCGGATCAGGTGCCGCTGGTGATGCACCGGGCAAACAACCGGCCATGGCTGGTCGTGGTCGAGGTGGCGGATCTGATCCGATTGCTGGACGTGGTGGATGCGCACCGGGCCAAGAGCGGGGAGCCGGTGGACGGTGGGGCGGTGGGACGGTAGGACGGTGTGACGGTGGGGCGGTCGGACGGTATGACAGTTGGGCGGTCGGACGGTGCGGTGATGGCAAAGACAGGGACGCCTGACGGC
>CAYSHQ010000338.1:0-3113 GCA_964430835.1 uncultured Lentisphaerales bacterium | reverse complement strand
GTCATATGCCTGTCTTGTAAGCAGTTGGGAAAGTGGAAGAGAAGATCATGCCGTGGCCGGTAGGCAGGTCGCAGATGATTTGACCCAGATGCTTATTTTTGCGAAACTCTACGGCTTCCGTCACGATCCCTTGCCTGCTTAGGTTCGCCGCACCATGCCTGCTTACCGCCACCTTTTTGGCCCTGTATGCTCGCGACGCTTCGGAAGGTCGCTGGGGGTGGACCTCGTCCGCCCCAAAACCTGTTCGTTGAACTGCCTCTTCTGCCAGCTGGGGCCAACCGCCACGACAACCACACAGCGCTGCGCCGATGTGGCGGTGGAGGAGATCCAAGCCGAGCTGGAGGCTTGGCGACAAGCCGGCGGACAGACGGACTTTGTGACCCTGGGCGGCTCCGGCGAGCCAACCCTGCACCCGCGCTTCGGGGAGCTCCTGCGCTGGATCCGCGACAACCTGCCGTTCCGTTCCCTGCTGCTGACCAACGGCACACTCTTTACCTTCGAGGAGGTGCGCGGGGATGCCGCTCAGGCGGATGTCGTCAAAATCTCCCTGCATGCCTGGGACCAGGCCTCCTTTGAGCGCATCGTGCGGCCGCATGCGGCACTGCGCTTCGACGCCATTCTGGAAGGGTACCGCCGCTTCCGCAGCATCTACCGCGGCCGCCTGCATGTCGAGGTGTTCGTCGTCCCCGGCGTCAACGACGCGCCGGCACAGATGACACGGATTGCGCGGCTGGCCCGCAGCTTTCAGCCGGATGTGATTGACCTGAACACGCTCGATCGGCCGCCGGCGGACGGCAGTGTGCAGGTCAGTCCGGTGGAGACCCTGACCAAGCTTGCGCCGCTCTTTACGCCTGTGGCGCATGTGGCGCGCACCCTGCCGACTGGCGCGCCGCCCCCCTTTGCCACGCCGCCGAATGCCGAGGCCATGGCTGCGCTGGTTCGGCGACACCCGGCCTCGGCCGAACAGCTGGCCACACATGCCGGACACTCGCTGGAGTCCACGCTGGCCACGCTCAAGGCCCTCGCCGCGCAACAGCGCATTCAGCTTGTGAAACGCGATGGCGTCTGGTTTGCCTCCCCCTGACCGGGGAGAGGCGTGCCCCTCGCGGGAGGGCGCAGAAAGGTTGCGCTGCATGGTCCCCTGTTCGCTGCCGTCGCTCTGCTGGTGTGCCCCCTTTGCGCTCGTCGTCGGCTCGATCTCGCCGCGCCGCCATGCGCTGCTCCGCCTGTGCGGTTTGCCGTTCGAAGTATGTGCCACAGATGCCAGCGAGATCCATGACGGCCGTGACCCGGTGGGCACGGTGGTGCATAATGCGCTGGCCAAACAGGCGGCGAGCCGACGGCTCCGGCCGAACGCGTGCCTGCTGACGGCGGATACGTTGGTGCTCTTTGGCGAACAACTGATTGGCAAACCACGCGACCTGGACGAAGCCGCGCACTTTCTGCGCGCCTTTTCCGGGCGCACCCAAACGGTCTACACGGCCGTGGCGCTGGCGCTGCCGGGCGTCGCACCGGAAACCCGTGTCGAGGCCTCGGCCGTGCATTTCCGGGCACTCAGCGAAACCACCATCCAGGAATATCTCCACCGTACGCGACCGCTGGACCGCGCGGGCGCCTATGACATTGATGAAAACGGCGATATGCTGATCGCCGGCTATGGCGGGTCGTATACCAACATCATGGGGCTCCCCATGGAAGCCGTCTGCGACTGGTTCCTGGCGCGGGGGGTGGTGCAACCAGTGGCACCCGGTGGCCCCGGCGGCCGGACCGCGAAAGCAGATGGCGCCACCTCCCCATGAGCGCACAGCCACCCATACCTCCGGGCGAGCCCCACCCCGCACAGCGCCAGCGCAGCTTCCGGCTCGGCACGTTCGCCACGGACACCCCGGTCTTCCTGGCCCCTATGGCGGGGTTCACCAATGCCGCCATGCGACGGGTCTGCCACCAGTTCGGCGCCACGCTGACCTATACCGAGATGGTTAATGCCACCGGGATCCTGCATGCCTCAGACAAGACCTGGCACTTGCTGGAGACTTTTCCAGATGAGGGGCCGGTCGTGGCGCACCTGTACGGCACGGAACCGGAGATCTTTGCCGAAGCGGCGGCACGCGTCACCGCGCTGGGGCGCTTCGTAGGCATCGACCTGAACGCCGGCTGTCCCATGCGCAAGATCACCTGCAAGGGGGCGGGCGCGGCCCTGATGAAACAGCCGGCGCTGATCGGGAGGATCGTGGCCGCCATGGTGCGTGCCACCCCCCTGCCGGTAACGGTCAAGACGCGTGTGGGCCCCCGGCCGGACCACGTGGTGGTGCAGGAAATCCTGCGGGCCGTCGAGGAAGCGGGCGGAGCGGCCCTGACGGTACATGGGCGGTTCGCCTCGCAGGAGCACAGCGGCCCCGTGCACCTGCCGCTGCTGGCGGAGGTCAAGCGCGCCAGCCGCATCCCCATCATCGGCAACGGTGGCGTCCTGAGCGTGGCCGACGCATGCCAGATGCTCCGCGAGACGGGGGTGGACGCAATCATGATCGCGCGCGGCGCCACCGGTAACCCATGGATCTTCCAGGAGATCGCGGCGGCGCTCGGTGCGTCGGCGGACGCCGCCGCGCCAAGCCCGTCCCCCGAGGTTGCGCCCCCCGGCCGGGCGCGGCTGCGTGACCTGACGGCGATTCGCACGGTGCTGGAGACCCACATGGCCGGTGAACTGGAGTTACAGCGCCAGATCCGCGCCAACTTCCGTCTCCCCGCGCACGCGATGCCGCCGGAACTGGCGGCGGTGGCGACCTTCCGTTGCCACCTTTTCCGCTATCTGCACGGCCTGAAGGGCTCCTCCTACGTCCGCGGCCACCTGAACACCATGCGCACGCTCGACGACATCCGCGCTGCGCTGGACGGCTGCTTTGAGCGGGAGGCCCGCTTTCGCGCCAACGCGCCGGGGGCCGCCACCGACTGTTTGGAGTAGGCAAACGGTAGCTGTGGCAGCGATCCCCTTCGCGCCCCTTCGCGTCCTTCGCGCTGGAAACTTTTTCTACATCAGCTGGTTGCCCCAACGTTGCAGGTCAGGCGCGCTGCAAGGCATGGTCTTTTCCTGAAGACCTAGTTCTGCGGACTCCCTG
>CAYSHQ010000337.1:0-3126 GCA_964430835.1 uncultured Lentisphaerales bacterium | reverse complement strand
ATCCCCGACGGCGGCAACAGCCAGTTGGTGCTCCGCCAGGACGGCCTGTACGCGTGCCAGATCCGCCGGCGGTTCCTTGGCCAGCGCCATCCAATTCGTGAAGCGCTCATAAAACTCGCCCATCATGGCGGTCCACTTGACGCCGCCGGCCTCCACTTGATCCAACGACCCTTCCATGGCCGCGGTGAAGCCGACATCAAACAGGTCGTTCAGCTTGCGAACCAATAGATCGCAAACCTGCAGACCAAGCACCGTGGGGATCAACTGGCGCTTTTCACGGGTGACATACTCACGCGCATCCAGCGTATCAATCGTGGCGGCATACGTGGACGGTCGACCGACGCCATTCGCCTCCAGCGCCTTGACCAGCGAAGCCTCGCTGTAGCGGGCGGGTGGTTTGGTTTCCTTACGATCAGAGAGCCACTCCACCAAATCCAGGGTTTCGCCGGTTTCCAGCGGCGGCAGGCGATCGACCTCGTCGTTCTCCTCCTCCGCCTCATCGCCGCCCTCGCGCACCTTGCGAATATCGAGCTCCATGACGCGCAGGAACCCGGGGAAGATCACCTCGGACGCTGAGGCCGTGAATTCATATTGATGCTGCTGGGCCGGCGGCGGGGCCGATACGATGACCCCCGTGCGCTGGGCGATCCGGGCGGGCGACATCTGACTCGCAAGGAAGCGGCGCCAGATCAGGTCATACAGGCGCAGCGCGGCGGGTTCGAGCTGGCCGGCCAAACTTTCGGGCGTGCGGGTGACATCCGTGGGGCGGATGGCTTCATGCGCTTCCTGCGCCCCGGCGCGGCTCCGGTAGAGATTCGGCGGTTCCGGACAGAACGCCTCGCCAAAGGCGCTGGTGACATACTGCCGGGCCGCCTCCTGGGCATCCTTCGCAATATTGACCGAGTCCGTACGCATATAGGTAATCAAGCCCACCGGGCCCTGTCCCAGATCGAGGCCTTCATAGAGGTGCTGGGCCAACCCCATCGTGCGCTTGGGCGAGAGGCCAAGCACGCTGGACGCGGCCTGCTGCAGCGTACTGGTTATGAACGGCGGCAGGGCTCGGCGCTGGATCGTGCGGGTCCGCACATCCGAGACGCGCAGCGCGCGTCCAGCTAGCTCCTCACGGGCGGCCTGGGCGGCCTCCTCCGAGTGAATCTCTACCTTGGCGCCATCGATCTTGGTGAGCTTAACCGAGAAGGGATCCTGCGGCGCCACCTGCTTATGTACGATCGCCCCCATCACCCAGTACGGTTCCGGCTGAAAGGCCTGGATCAAGCGTTCGCGTTCGCAGACCAGGCGCAGCGCGACCGACTGCACGCGCCCGGCGCTCAGGCCGCGGCGCACTTGCCGCCAGAGCAGCGGGCTGACCATATAGCCAACGATCCGGTCCAGCACGCGACGCGCCTGCTGGGCATCCACGCGGCACATGTCAATCTCGCCGGGTTGCTCAAAGGCGGCGCGCACGGCGCGCGGCGTGATCTCATTATACTGCACCCGATAGACCGGTTTGCCCTTACTGGCGGCCTTGAGCGCCTCGCGCAGATGCCAGGCAATGGCCTCTCCCTCGCGGTCCGGATCCGGTGCCAGGTAGATCACCTCGCACTCCTTGGCCGCTTTGCGCAACTCCTCGACCACCTTGGTCTTCTTGGGAGAAATCACATACTTGGGCGTAAACTGGTGTTCGACATCCACGCCCAGCATCCGCTCCGGCAGGTCACGAATGTGCCCCACGGAGGATTTCACCAGGAAATCCTTGCCCAACATCTTGCCAATGGTCTTCGCCTTGGCCGGAGATTCCACGATCACGAGACTTTTTGCCATACCAAGAGGCCCTTTTCCCTTTTTCAACCAACCACTTGCTGCCGCGCAGCGCCCTCCGGGCACCCCCCCGGACCCGTCCGTCAGACGCGCTGCACCATGCCGCCGGGAAGCAGTTTTACCCGGCGCTGAATCTGCAAACCGACCACCAGCGCGTTGACCGTCCCGGCTGGCAAACCACTCTCACCAATCACCGTATCAATGTGCACCGGTTCTTTGCCGACATACTCCAGGAGTTTCCGCTCCTCTGGTGAGGCCGGAGGTGGGCGGGCGTCAGCCACCGTCGCCGTCGGGGCGGAGCCGGCACGACCGGCGGGGAAGAGTTCCTGCAACTCCTCCAGCACCTCGTCGGCCGAGGTTACCAGGCGTGCGCCGCTGCGGATCAAGCGGTGACAGCCCGCCGAGGCCGGCGAATCAGCGCGCCCCGGGACGGCCATCACCGCGCGCCCCTGATCCAGCGCCTGATCCACGGTGATCAACGTACCGCTGCGCAATGGCGCTTCGACCACCACCACGCCCTTGGCCAGGCCACTCACAATCCGGTTGCGCATGGGGAACGTCTGGCGGTCCGGCTGGCGGCCAAACGGATATTCACACAGCACCGCCCCACCCTGCGCCGCCATCTCCCGGGCCAGTTCCTCGTTCTCGCGGGGGTAGAGCCGGTCCAGCGCGCCGCCAATCACGCCGGCAGTACGCCCCCCCGCCTGCAACGCGCCGCGGTGCGCCTGGGTATCAATCCCCAGGGCCAACCCGCTTACAATCAGATAGCCGGCCTTGGCCAGCAAGAAGCCCAACTGCTGGGCGATCTCGCGGCCGTAGACCGTTGGGTGCCGCGTACCAATCACCGCCACCGCCGGCCCGGCCAGCGCCTCCACAGACCCGGCCACATAGAGCACCAGCGGCGGATCGGCGATGGCGCGCAAGATCACGGGATAGGCAGCATCGGCCCAGGTCACCAACTGCACCTGACATCCGGCTGCACGGGTCAACTCCCCATCTGCGGAGACCTGCGCCAACTCCCGGCGAAACGACTGCGCCCGCTCCGGGCCGACGCCCGTAACCCGCAGCAACTCCCGTTCGCTGGCGCGAAAAATAGCCGTCGCCGAGCCAAACGTTTCGATCATCCGCTTCACCGTGATCGCCCCGAGCCCTGCCACCTGATTCAACGCAATATACGCTTCCCGATCGGTCACAACACCTCTCCGCCTTGCGGCCCGCTGTTGCCTAACAGGTGGGGTGAATAGCACAGTTTACCGAATCGCGCAAGACCGGAGCACGAACCCTCAAACTGCGGGAGTTGGAAGAATG
>CAYSHQ010000336.1:2016-3157 GCA_964430835.1 uncultured Lentisphaerales bacterium | reverse complement strand
CGTTTGTCGGCTTTCGCGCCGTCCGCTCGGCCGTGGTGCCGGTGGTGCCGCCCCCCGGGCCGGCCGTTAAGCCGCCGCCCGGCACCGACGAGGAGGACGCCGCCTTCCTGTTCAATGTGAAGTTCCGGTTCGAGAATGTGACCTGCACGCCGCGCGATGAGCAGAGCGCGCTCCTGCGCTTTGACGTCTCTTGGGACGACTCCTGGCGCAACGCGACCAACTACGACGCGGCCTGGGTCTTCTTCAAGGCGCAGTCCGCCGGCGGCACGAACTGGCAGCACGTGAAACTGGTGGCGGACAAGGTGCTGAACCCGGCGGGGTACGGCCAGGAGTCGGGCACGAAGCTGGAGTTTGTCGTGCCCGACGGCCCGGATGGCTTCACCGGCCTCTTCCTGCAGCGTGCCGCACCCGGCACGGGGCCGGTCTCCGCCAAGGGGGTGACCGTCGTGTGCGAGCGGATGGAAGAAGGAAAATTGAAAATTGAAGATTCCGGTGCGCGTTCTGCCATCGGCCAGCCGGGCGCCGACACGCGCGCCTTCGGCATCGAGATGGTCTATGTGCCGGAAGGTCCGTTCTATCTGGGGTCGGGTGGGACGGAGCCGAACCGTTTCTATCAGTATACGGATGGCAGCCAGAACAACTTGCCATATCGTGTCGCGGATGCCGGGCCGCTGCCGACCGGGCCGCAACCGGGGCGCCTCTGGGCCACCGCCTATCAACCGGATGCGGGGGACGCCGGGGAGATCCCGTCCGCCTTCCCCAACGGCTACCGGGCTTTCTACTGCATGAAGCATTGCATCAAGCAGGGACAGTTCACCGGCTTCCTGGGGATGCAGTCCGAGGTAAAGTCCGAGGCGCTGTCCTTCCGGGGCGGGAACTGGCCGGTGCTCTACCGGCATGTGTCGGGCGGGTCGTCGCTGACGTGGGGGATGGGGGCCGCGTTTGCCGCGTGGGCCGGATTGCGCCCCATGACGGAGCTGGAGTACGAGAAGGCCGGCCGCGGGCTGCGCGACCCGCAGCCGGACGAGGCGGGGCCGTCGGTCTGGGGAATCCGGAACCTGAACATGGGGGAGATGCCCATCTTCGTGGTGTCGGCGGGCGATCCGGCCGGCAGGAAGTTCAGGGGGACGCACGGGAGCGG
>CAYSHQ010000336.1:0-1916 GCA_964430835.1 uncultured Lentisphaerales bacterium | reverse complement strand
GGGGAGAGCACCGGGGTCGATGGCCGCTTCCGTGGCTGGCGCGCCGCGCGCACGGCACCCGTGCCGGGTAACAGCGGCCGCAAGGGCGATGGCAGCGTGCTGGAACTCGATGCGCTGCCGGATCTGAGCAGTGCGGATGTGGGCGTTTTCTACCTCGCGGGGCGCTTCCGCTCCGCCAGCGAGCAGGCGCAGAAGGTTGAAGTGCTGACGCCCTTGCCAGAGGTCTGTTTCCCGGACGGTGCGGCGTCGCGCATCTTTACTGCGGCGCCGAACGCGGTCACGCCGTTCCGGATCCTGACGGTGCTGACGCGCCAGACGGCGCGCACCCAGCGCAAGGGGCAGTTCCTGCCCGTGCAGGTTGCGCTGCCGGGCGGGGCGGTCCTCGCCGAGCAGTTGGGGCCGTTGCCGCAGGTTGACCCCCAGGCACTCGCCGCGCAGGTGGTGTATTCGCTCGATGGCGGGGCGCTGACGCTACGCGTGACCAACAGCACGGAACGGGCCTGCGCGCTGACGCTGGAACTGCTCCCGCCGACCGGGATGGCCGCGTCTGGCACCAGTCAGCGGCTGGAGGTTGCGCCGGGCGCGCTGGGGCGAGGAACGTTTGCGCTGCCGGGCCAGGTTTTTCGTGCGTCCGGTTTCCGGCCGGTGCCCTATCGTGTGACCGTGGCCACGGGTCTGCCGCAGGCTGGCGAGGTTTTGGCGGACCTGTGTGTGCAGTCGCGCTGGTGGACCGGCCGAATGGGGAAGAAGGATGACTTGCAGGTGCCGGATGTCGGGGATGATATTCTGGGCGAGGTCGATAGTGGCAAGCATAAGGCGGTGCCGGGTCATAGCGGGGAATGGGGTGTGCCGCCGGAGCTCTTCCAAGCGCAGCCCAAGGGGTGGGCGACGGTCACGCATGGCGCCGGTTTCTGGCTTGGCAAGCTGACGCCGTTACCGGAGGCCAAGAGCATTACGCTGGCGGCGACGCGGGTCTTCGCGCCGGAGGAGCGCGAGGCGCTGCTCAAGATGGGGCGCGAATGCAGCAGCAGCGCCTGGACGGATGCGACGCTGGTCGATGATCGCCGCAGCGACGGCCGCTATGCGGCGCCGGGTTGGATCGGTTTCGTCGGGATGGTGCGGGTCAATGGCGAGGTGGTGTACGACTCGCGCACCGGTGCCAACACCCTGCGCAAGCCGGTGCGCCTGCGCAAGGGCGAGAACACACTGCTGGTGCAGTGCCGGGCGACCGAAGCCACGGCTGAGTTGCTGGGCAATTTCTTTGTACTCTTTTATGACGCCAAGGATGGCCGGCTGATGGATGACCTGGTGCTGGATGTCGCGAGAAAGTGAGTGCGGGAGTGTGGGAGTGTGGGAGTGCGGGAGTGTGGGAGGGCGGGAGTGTGTGAGTGTGGGAGTGTGTGAGTGTGTGAGTGTGTGAGTGTGGGAGTGTGGGAGTGTGGGAGTGTGGGCGTGAGTGAGGAAGGAGGATGAGCGTGGTCAAGCATTTCAGAGAGCTGCGTGTATATCGAGAAGCATTTGACGCTGCCATGCGGATCTTCGAATGTTCCAAGCAATGGCCTAAGGAAGAACGCTATTCCCTGACGGATCAAATCCGGCGCTCGTCTCGGTCGGTCTGCGAACAGATCGCTGAGGCGTGGCGGAAGCGCCGGTACATCTCGCATTTTAAAAGCAAACTTACCGATGCAGACAGCGAAGCGGCCGAAACGCAAAGCTGGCTGGAATTCGCTTTGCGGTGCGGGTACATCGGGCAGGATGTTTTCGCTGAACTGGATTGTGTCTATGAGAAGGTCAGTGGCGGGTTGGTAAATATGATCTCCGCTGCGGATCAGTGGTGCATCTCAGGTGATCAAGTGCGGGAAGAGGGCGTTGCCTACGACACCCCCCCACACCCCACACCCCCACCCCCCCACACA
>CAYSHQ010000335.1:1188-3158 GCA_964430835.1 uncultured Lentisphaerales bacterium | reverse complement strand
GCGGGCCGGTTTTGAAGCCGTGGATGTGCATATGACCGATCTGCATGCAGGGCGTGTGGATCTGGCTACGTTTAGCGGCTTGGTGGCCTGCGGCGGGTTCTCCTATGGTGATGTGCTGGGCGCCGGTTCCGGTTGGGCGCGTTCGGTGTTGTACAATGCACGCCTGGCTGAGATGTTCGCGACCTTCTTCCGTCGGCCGGATACCTTTACGCTGGGGATCTGCAACGGCTGCCAGATGGTGTCGCAGTTGCGCGAGATTATTCCGGGGGCCGCGCACTGGCCGCTCTTCCATCGGAATGTGTGCGAACAGTTTGAGGCGCGCTATGCCACGGTCGAGATTCTGCCGTCTCCTTCGATCCTGTTGACCGGCATGGCCGGTTCCCGCGTGCCGATTGCCGTGGCGCATGGCGAGGGGCTGGCGGTCTTTGACAAGCCGCAGGACCGCGCCGCGATCATGGCGGGTGGTCTGGCAACGCTGCGGTTCGTGGATGGGCGCGGGCAGGCGACGGAACAGTACCCCTGGAACCCCAACGGTTCGGCCGGCGGGCTGACCGGCTTTACCTCCACCGATGGGCGCGCCACCATTATGATGCCGCATCCGGAACGAGGGTTCCGCAGCTTGCAGCTCTCCTATCGCCCGTCGCAGCTCTTCACCGGCGAGGCGGGGCCCTGGATGCGGATGTTCCGCAATGCGTACGCGTTTGCGGCCAAGGGGTGATATGCAGATCGACAATCTTACCATTCGTGGCACATGGCGGGAGGTGGCGGATGCGGCGCGCACGACCATCGGCCTGGAGAAAGGCGAGCGTGAACCCTCGCCGCTGCTGGCCGAGCACTCCCCGATCCGGTTGCTGAGTGTGCAATGGAAGTGGCGCGCGTTGAAATACTGGGTAAGCGTGCATTTTGTGCGCCATAAGATTGGCATCGAGCATTTTGTGCGCACACAGCGTACGGATCGTACCGGACTGGACCGGGACCAGATCGCGCAATCCGCCACGGTGGATCACGAATGCCTGGCCAATGCGCAGGCCGTGATCAGCATCTCCCGCAAACGCCTCTGCCGGCAGGCTTCGCCGGAGACCCGGGCGGCCTGGCAGGCACTGCTGACGGCGCTGGCGACGGTCGAACCGGAACTGACCAGTGTCTGTGTGCCGGAGTGCCTCTACCGCGGCTTCTGTCCGGAGATCAAGTGCTGCGGCTTTTTCCAGACGCAAGAGGCTCAGGAAGCCCTGGCGAGCTATCAGCAGCGCTGAACGGGGCCGACTCTTGCGCCCGTTGGACTAGCCAAACAGATCGGTCCGCGAGTGTTCCGTGATGGCAATGACGGCCGGGTGGTTTAAACGGCGTTCCGCGCTGATGGCGTAGTACTGCTGGGCACACTGCTCGGCCTGGCCGATCGTCTTAAGTCCATATTGTTGCAACGTTTCGCGCAGGACGACGGATGGGGCTGCCACAAAACCGTGCCCTTCGGCGGCCATGGCCATCATGAAGGCCGGGTCTTCAAACTCGGCCACCACGAGCGGCCGAATGCCGAGCCTCAGGAACCACTTTTCCAGCACCATGCGCAGCGGGGTGGTTTCGACCGGCAGCAGGGCGGGTGCCTGGTGCAGGGAACGGGGAAATTCGCGGCATAACCGGGCGGCCAGCTTGGGCGTTCCGCATACGACCGAACCACATGTGCCCAGCAGATGACTGAAGGTCTGCACGTGGGTGTTGCGTGAGGCCGGCTCATCCGTCAATACCAAGTCAAGTCGGTACGCGGCTAGTTCCAGCAGCAGGGTCTGTGCTGAGCCTTCGCGACAGGTCATGTGCAGCGGCTGCGACAGGTGGAAGGCGGGGCGCAGTATGCGGCTGGCCACCAGCTTTGGTACGGAATCCGCGACGCCGATCTGGCAGCGCAGGGCACCGTGTCCGGGGCGGTCCTGTACGGCATCGAGCAAGTCCTGGCCGATGGCAAAGATCTCTTCGGC
>CAYSHQ010000335.1:0-1088 GCA_964430835.1 uncultured Lentisphaerales bacterium | reverse complement strand
ATCGGTGGCCTGCTGGGCGGACAGCAGGGCGCGCTGCTGGCCCTGCTGGTGGCCGGCGTCATGAACTTTGTGACCTACTGGTTTTCAGATCGGATTGTGCTGGCCATGTACCGGGCGAAAAAGGTCAGCGAAACCGACGCGCCGCGCTTGTATCGGATTGTCAGGCGCTTAGCCACCTGCAACCAGATGCCGTTACCGGCTATCTACGTGATTCCTGATGAAGCGCCCAATGCGTTTGCCACCGGCCGCAATCCTCAACATGCCGCCGTCGCCGCGACCGAGGGCATCATGCGGATACTCAACGACGAAGAACTGGAAGGAGTGATGGCGCATGAATTGATGCATGTGGCGAACCGCGACACCCTGATCAGTACGATCGCGGCGAGCATTGCCGGCGCGGTATCCTACCTCGCGCAGTGGGGGATGTTTTTTGGCGGTTCCAACCGCGATCGGGAGAGCCGCGGCAACCCGTTGGTCGCCCTGGCACTTGCCATCATAGCGCCACTGGCGGCCATGCTGATCCAGATGGCCATTTCGCGGTCGCGGGAATATGTGGCGGATGCCGGTGGTGGCAAACTGTGTGGCCGACCCCTGGCGTTGGCTAATGCCCTGCGCAAACTCCACAACGCCGCCGAAACCACTCCCATGTCGGTCGGCACGCCTGCGACGGCGTCGCTCTTTATCGTGAATCCTTTTGGCGGGGGGGGGGTGACCAAACTCTTCAGCACGCACCCCCCGGTTGCCGAGCGGATCCGACGGCTGGAACTTCAGGCGTACGGACAGTAACTGTTTCTCTTGCAAGGACATCTACGTGAAGCCGCAGACTAAAATCCGCAGTATTTTCGCAAGTGCCATTGTTGCCAGCCAATGGCTACAGGCACCGCTCTATTTTGGTTTGATTGTGGCGCAGGGTGTGTATGTGTATCAGTTCTGTATTGAACTCTACCATCTGCTCTGCGGGTTGGGCGGCTTTGCCTCGCAGGAGATCATGCTGTTGGTGCTGGGGTTGATTGACGTGGTCATGATCTCCAATCTGCTGATCATGGTGATCATCGGCGGGTACCATACGTTTGTGGCCAAGATCCACT
>CAYSHQ010000334.1:1548-3161 GCA_964430835.1 uncultured Lentisphaerales bacterium | reverse complement strand
CTGAGGGCGTGCGCTCACGCTAATAACGCGTAAGGTCGACGCGTACGGACGACGAGTACGGTCGATGAGGGGGACGCTCAGACGACGGCGCGACGGCGGCGGGGCGAGGGGCTGGGCGGCGACAAACTGGGCGGCTAGCGACACGCAGGGTGCCGTCTTACGCGAAGTCGCGCAGTCCCGGCAACAGCTGTACCGCATCCTGGACCGGGCGGAAGCTGCGGCGGTGTTCCGGGCAGGGCCCCTGATGGAAGAGGGCGCGCATATGCGCGTTGGTGCCGTACCCCTTATTCCGGGCAAATTCGTAACCGGGATAGCGCTGGTCAAGCGCTTGCATGCGCCGGTCACGCAGAACCTTGGCCACCACGCTGGCGCCGGCAATCAGCAGGCTCTTGGCATCACCCTGCACAATCGCCGTAGCCGCACAGGGGAGTCCTTTGACCGGGAGACCATCCACCAGAAGATGGTCCGGCAGCTGCGGGAGTGCCAGCACGGCGCGGCGCATGGCCAGATGCGTGGCGCAGAGGATATTGAGCTCGTCAATCTCGGCGGCTTCGCACCACCCTACGCCGATCCAGGCATCGGGCATCGTGGTCAATAGCTCGTAGTACGCTTCACGGCGCGCGGCGGACAACTGTTTGCTGTCCGTCAGATCGCGCAACGCGCCGGTGAAACCAGCGGTCGCGGCGGTCGGTGTCATCCAGAGCGCCGCAGCCACCACGGGGCCGGCCAACGGGCCACGGCCGGCCTCATCCACACCGGCCAGAGCCGCCGCCGGATGCGCCAGCCAATACTCGCGTTCGTACGACAGCCTGTCGGCCCATTCGTCCATCGCAAGTCCTGTCACACCCGGGGTATCGGTACCGCCAGCGGTACCGGAAGGCTCAACCTTCGCGCAGGCGGGCCTGCTTGCCGCTGCGGGAGCGCAGGTAATAGAGCTTGGCGCGACGGACCCTGGCGGTACGTTCCAGCTCCACCTTCTCCAGGTAAGGCGAATGCACCGGGAAGACCTTCTCGACGCCCACGCCATAGGAGATGCGGCGCACGGTGAACGTCTCGGTAGAGCCACGCCCATCGCGGGCGATGACCGTACCGGCGAAGACCTGCACGCGCTCCTTGTCGCCTTCCTTGATCTTCACATGCACGCGCACATTGTCGCCAATGCCGAACTTGGGCGCATCGGCCTTCAAGTTTTCGGCGTTAATCTTGGCAATCGCTTTCGCCACCATAGCAACCACTCCTCTCTCGAAAAACTATCTGCGCTCTCCGTCCGTCTGCGCCTGCAGCAGGTCCGGCCGCCGTTTGGCCGTGCGGTCCAGCGACTGTCGTCGCCGCCATTCGGCCACGGCCGCGTGGTCGCCGCCCAGCAGCACATCGGGCACGCGCATGCCGCGGAACTCCGGCGGCCGCGTATACTGCGGAAACTCCAGCCGACCATCCGTAAACGATTCGCTCTCCGTGGCCTCGGTCCCGCCGCCCAGCACACCGGGCAACAAACGCACCACGGCATCCACCACGACGGCCGCGGGCAGGGTGCCATTGGTCAGCACATAGTCACCGATCGAAATCTCGTCGGTCACCAGTGCCTCCCGCACCCGCTCGTCGATCCCCTCGTA
>CAYSHQ010000334.1:0-1448 GCA_964430835.1 uncultured Lentisphaerales bacterium | reverse complement strand
ACCGCCCCCATGCGCGTCGCGCGTTTCAGCATGCTCTCTTCGAGAAACCCGCGCAGCATGCCCGGGAAAAGCGTAAGCACATCGATGCGCATCGGCTCGCTCATCGTGCGTTCCGCTCCACCCGCTGGTGTTGCCACCTTACGCATTAACCGTGGCACGCTGGTTCTTGCGAACCAAGCTGGCCACAGTTTCACTCATCTGGGCGCCGCGTGCCTTCCAATACGCCACGCGTTCCAGGTCGAGCTTGTAATTCTCGCCTTCCCGCTTGGGATCGTACCAGCCGAGCGTCTCCAGAAACTTACCATCACGCGGCGAACGACTATCCGTCGCCACAACGCGGTACGAAATGCAATTGTTGCAACCCGTCCGCCGAAGTCTGATCTTGACTGCCATGTCTCCTCCGTGAAACGGGAAAAGGTACCAGAATGGAATCCGTTCTGGCAAGCGCCGTTTTTCATTTCTTTTCAACGAGGTGCCGCGGCTAGCTTCCCTTGACCACGGCGCGCCGGTCGAGCAGCCAGTGCAGCTCGTGCGCGACCGAGAGCGCGCGGTTCATAATGGCGGTGAAATCCTGCTCAGGCTTCAGTGCCACCACGACAAACAGTGCCTGGGCATCCACCAGCAGCAGCATCGGCCGCGCCGTGGGCACGGCCAGGCAGTGCACGTCCGTCTCCAGCAACTGCCGGAAGTACCGGCGGGTGCGCCGGAACATCTGCGGCACGATCGCGGCATACCGCACCGCCTCATCAGCCACCTGTTGGCTGACAGCCAGCGGCACGCCGTCGAGGGTGCTCAACACCACCCCCGCCCCGTCCAGCTGTGCCGAAAACCGCTGGGCAATCTGAACCAGGGTGGGGCGCGCCGACGGCTCGAGCCCCAGCAGCGCATTGAGCACCTCGTGCCGGTCCTGACGGCTCCGCAACGAAAGCCCCGTCAGTTTGCGGAACAACCGTGCGCCAATCCCTTCCACCTCGGCCAGCTCAAAAACACCGGCAAACGCGCCGTGCGCCTGGCGATAGGCCAGAATCGCCTCAGCCACATGCCGCCCGACGCCCGGCCGCTGCCACAACTCCTCCCCCGTCGCACGATTGAGGTCCCCCGTACAGATGCCGGCATCGGCGCGCAGCTCGCGTCCATCCCAGACAACCCCGCCGGGCACCGGTGCATGCTCCTCTTCCGCCAGAGGCTCTTCGATCACGCGCGGCGCAAACTCCGGCGTCTCCGCCAACGCTTCCACGGCATCCACGCGCGGCGTCGCAGGTACAAGCGTGGCAGGTGCTGGGGGGGTAACAGGACATACCGGCGCGGCAGCTGCTGTAGCCGGTGCCACGGGCGCAGCCGACACAGCCACCGTGACCGGCGCGGGTGGTGCTACAGTCGGTGCCACGGGCGCAGCCGACACAGCCACCGTCACCGGCGCGGCAGGTGCCACCGACGGTGCCACGCCC
>CAYSHQ010000333.1:0-3163 GCA_964430835.1 uncultured Lentisphaerales bacterium | reverse complement strand
GTAAGGGATAGCCGGGTGGCGGGGCGGGCTGGGATGAGCCTGCCCGGAGAACCGAGGGTCGCCGGATGTGTACGGCAAAAAAACGCCCGTGGCCATCCTTTGACGCGGGGGACCTTTATAAGCGCCTGCCTACGGAGGGTCCGGCGGCCCCGCAAAGTCTCAGAATCGCATTCTTCAGCATCGCAAGGTCAACAAAACGGTCACCTGCTTGCCTGAAGCAGCATGGCCACCAGGGCGGTCCAGCCGGTCTGGTGGGAGGCACCCGCGCCGCGCCCGCTGTCGCCGTGGAAGTATTCGTAAAAGAGGAGATGGTCCCGGAAATGCGGATCTTCCTGCAGCTTACGGCAGTCACCAAAGACGGGGCGCCGGCCGGCCGCGTTGCGCAGGAAGAGACGCGTGAGCCGCACCGTCAGCTCGTCGGCGACCCCGCGCAGGGTGAGGAACCGGCCGGACCCGGTGGGACACTCCACCCGGAACTCGTCGCCGTAGTAGTAGTGAAACTTGTGCAGCGCCTCGATGATCAGGTAGTTCACAGGGAACCAGACGGGGCCGCGCCAGTTGGAGTTCCCCCCGAATAGGCCGGACTCCGCCTCGCCCGGCTCGTACCGGACGCTGAAGCGGTGCCCCGCGCAGTCGAGCACATACGGGTGGTCCCGGTGATGCCGGGAAAGCGCCCGTACGCCGTAGTCGGAGAGGAACTCCGTCTCGTCCAGCATCCGCCGCAGCAGGCACTTCATCCGGTGGCCGCGGAGCAGGGAGAGCAGGTGCCGCTCCCCCTCCCCATGCTGGGACCAGCGCGAGACGAGCTGCGCCAGCTCGGGCGCGTAGCGCAGGAACCAGTTCATGCGTCGGCTGAACCCCGGAAGCCGGTCGAGCAGGTCGGACTCCAGGGTCTCCACCGCAAACAACGGGATCAGCCCGACCATGGAGCGGACCTTGAGGGGAACGACGCGGTTGTCCGGGGTGTTCAGGACGTCGTAGTAGAAGGAGTCGGTCTCATCCCAGAGCCCCACCCCGGTCTCCGCCATGTTGGTCATGGCCCGGGCAATGTGCAGGAAGTGCTCGAAGAACTTGGTGGCAATGTCCTCGTAGACCGGGTTATGCAGCGCGAGCTCCAGGGCGATGCGCATCAGATTCAGGCAATACATGGCCATCCAGCTGGTGCCGTCGGCCTGGTTGATCAGCCCGCCATGGGGGAGCGGGGCGCTGCGGTCAAAGACCCCGATGTTGTCCAGGCCGAGGAACCCGCCCTGGAACATGTTGCGCCCCTGCGCGTCCTTGCGGTTGACCCACCAGGTGAAGTTGAGCATGAGCTTGTGGAAGACGCGTTCCAGGAAGGCGAGATCGCCCGGGCCGCCCCCCTGCCGCTGCCGGTCGATCTCGAAGACGCGCCAGGCGGCCCAGGCATGGACCGGGGGGTTGACGTCGCCGAAGGCCCACTCGTAGGCCGGGATCTGCCCGTTGGGGTGCATGTACCACTCGCGGGTCAGCAGGAGGAGCTGCGACTTAGCGAACTTCGGGTCGATCAGCGCGAACGGGATGCAGTGGAAGGCCAGGTCCCAAGAGGCATACCAGGGGTATTCCCACTTGTCCGGCATGGAGAGGATGTCCGCGTTGTTCAGGTGCTGCCACTCCCAGTTGCGCAGATGCTTGCGCTGCGGTGGCGGGGGCGGCAGCGCCGGGTCCCCGCGCAGCCAGAGGGGGATGTCGTAGAAGTAATACTGCTTGCTCCAGATCAGCCCCGCGAAAGCCTGGCGCTGGACCTGCCGGGCGTCGGGGTCGGCGATGCCGGCCTGGAGCTCCGCATAAAAGTCGTCCGCTTCCTGGCGGCGCTGCGTGACGAGGGCGTCGAACCCCTCCCACGGGGCGCCGAGCGGCTCCGGGGCCAGGCGCAGCCGCACGGCCACCCGGCCGCCGGCCGGGATCGTGAACGCGTAGTGCGCCGCCGCCTTCGTCCCGGCTGGCGTGGGGCTCACGGCCCCGCGATCCCCCCGCACGAGGTAGTCGTGGAAGGCGTCCTTGCAGCAGGCGTCGTGCGCCAGGCCGCAGAGCCGCCGGACGTTGGTCTCGTTCTCGCAGAAGAGCCAGGCGGGGTGCCCCTCGGCATGCAGATGGTAGGTGCCGAGCCGGGCATGGTCGGCCCGCAGAATGCCCTCCGGCAGCAGGGTCAGCGCGGGCTTGGGCGCGCCCGGGCTCCACGACCACGTATTGCGGAACCAGAGCTGAGGGAGGATATGCAGGCAGGCCGGGTCCGGTCCGCGGTTGTGGACGCTGATGAGCAGGAGCAGGTCGTCCGGCGCGGCCTTCGCATATTCCACAAACACGTCGAAGTAGCGGTTCTCTTCGAAGATCCCCGTGTCGAGAAGCTCGAACTCCGGCTGGTCCGTGCCGTGCCGCTGGCTCTCCGATACCAGCTGCGCGTAGGGGAACTCCTGCTGGGAGTACTTGTAGAGCATCTTGAGATAGGAGTGCGTGGGGGTGGCGTCCAGATAGTAGTAGAGCTCCTTGACGTCCTCGCCATGGTTCCCCTCGGCGTTGCTCAGGCCGAATAGGCGCTCCTTGAGGATCGGGTCGCGCTCGTTCCACAACGCCAGGGCCAGGCAGAGTCGCTGGGCGGAGTCGCTGACCCCGGCGATCCCGTCCTCGCCCCAGCGGTAGGCGCGGCTGCGGGCGTGGTCGTGGGGGAAATACTCCCAGGCGGAGCCATCCGGGCTGTAGTCCTCCCGGACCGTGCCCCACTGGCGCTCACTGAGGTAGGGCCCCCATAGTTGCCAGGGGGTCTTCCGTTGCGCGGCGTCCTCCAGTCGTGTCGCTTCGGCATTCATCGCCCCCCCCTGTTCGTAGGTTAAGCCAGTGTACCCCTTTCGCCCGCCCCTGTATACCCCCCGTTGGGCGCAGTACAGCGGGCGCTACGAGCCCGCTGAAGAAGCACGGCTCAGCCAGCAGGCTCGTAGCGCCTGCTGTACTGGCGTGGCAGGTGGGCGCAGTACAGCGGGCGCTATGAGCCCGCTGGCACGCCATAATTACGTGCCGCCCACAGCCGTACTTTTATTATTCTCTCCTATTGTATTTAATAAATAATTGCATATTACCATATTTTGCAATGAACATCAGCGACACCCCATTGCAACTAATACGCCCCAAGGATGCACGGCAGTTGCTG
>CAYSHQ010000332.1:0-3172 GCA_964430835.1 uncultured Lentisphaerales bacterium | reverse complement strand
AGCCGCAGCTCCCCGTGGGCTGGCCCCACCGGCAGCAAAGTTCAGAGCAAAGCAGCCAAAACTGCGAACGAAATGGTGCGGCGCGAGGAGTAGCCGCCACGGACTCACCTCGCGCTATTACATTTTCTATTCTTTTACGCCTAGCTCCTAGCTGGCGCGAATCTCTCCGCGCCGGCGGCACAAGGCCGCCGGGGGCGGCGTTGACCGCCGATCCGCCTGCCAGGTCCCACGCCTTCCTCCGCCCTTCCATCAGCAACCAAGCACCACGAACACTCCATTCGCGTCCATTCGCGTTCATTCGCGGTTTATGCTTGCTCGGCGTGCCCTTGCCGACCCTCTCTATTTCACCTCAAGTTCAAAGCTCTGGCTGTGGCTGTTAAACTCCGGGGCGTACAGGCACTGGATGCTCGCCAGGCCGCTCTGATACCGGCCTCTGAGTTGCACACGCACGCTGTATTCAAACACGTAACTTCCTTTGGGCAGGTACGCGATGAAGAAGTGACTCGCGGTGTCACGCGTGCTCTCGTAGAACATTAACCCATCTTGAAACTTGGCCTGGCTCAGCACATTCACCGGCTCCGTGCCGCTGCCGCGCTGGTCTTTCAGGTGCACATACTCCATGTCGCGGTCCACCCGCAATTCGATGCGGCTGACCAACTCATCGCCTACCGCCAAGGGCCCTTGCACCGGCACCAGCACCTCCCCCTGCTTCGTCGCCTCCTTGCGGTAGAGCGTCTTCTTCAGTTTGAGCGGGGTGCCGGTATGCGGTGTGACTTTGTCGATTTCCTCCAGATACTGCCAGTGCACACTCCCCCAGCTAACACCCGCGTCGGTCTTCTTAACCGTGATCGCCCCCATGGCAGGCTTGATCGCGCCGCCTGCAAACTTCTGCTCGTAGTACCCGGTGCCGGCCTCAACCTTTTGGGGGGTGATCGTCTCGCCGCCGAGGCGCACCTCGACCAGCGCGTCGCTGGTCAGCAGGCTCCGGCCGCGGCGCAAGAGCGCATAGACCGCATCCGCCGTAGCCGTGGACGTCTGCCAGTTCTGCGTCTGCTTCTGTTTGAGCAACCAGACCTTGCACGCCTCCACCGCCGGCGCATCGCCCATGACTTCATCAAACGCCTCGATCATCAGCGCCTGCGTCGCGATGGGCGCCCGGTACCACCACCAGCTCTCCTCGGTGTCCCGCCAGAACATCCCCAGCTCCTCGCTGCTGACGCTGTATTCCTTGATGGATTTCATGATTGCTACCGGCGTCGTGGCGTCCCCGAAGCGTTTCAGCCCAACGGCCAGATGCCCCTGCGACAGGCGGGGGAGCTGCAGCCAATATGCCCGCGCCTCCCCCAGCCAGTATTGCAGCGCCTCCTGATGCCGCCGGGCGACCGGGCGGTCCTTGAGGAAGAAGCTGCGCCCGTACAGGTAGAACGCGATCTTGGCATTCAGATGGTGCTTTTCCTTGCTGCCATCATCCATCGTTTTGATCCGCTGGTACTCACGGTTCATCCAGGTGTCGAGCACACTCAGGGACCGAAGTGCCGGGCGCAGGTCCAGCTCCGCCACACCGAGCTGCCGCAGCCGGCCAAACCCGGTCGTGATGTAGAGCGTGATATACTCATCGCCCGTGAACCCCGGCATCCAGGGCCACAGGCCATCACTCAACTGCAGATTGGTCAACCGGTCCAACCCGCCTTTCGCTTCGTCATCCAGCCGCTTGGCGTCGAACAGCACACCCACGTGGCGTCGCGCCTGACTTTCGTCCCGCGCCTCACGCAACCACGGCGTCTCCTCCAGCGCGACCGTTTTCAGATCCTGGTTCTGTTCCAACGGGCTCGCGAGCGCCGGCGTGTTCTGCCACTGGTCAAAGACCCGCCTGATCTTTGGCTCCGCCTGGCTGATGAACCGCGCCACGTTGTTCGCATAGAGCCGGTTGAAGACCGCATCACTGCGCTCCTCCGGTGCTTCCATGAGATACGGCAGCGCCATGACCGCATACCAGGCCGGCTGGCTGACCATCTGCACGGTCAGGTTCGCGTGCTGCAGCGTCGGTGAGGCGCCCGCCTGCAGCAGATTGCTTAAGGCAAACGTTTTGGTCTGCGCCCCGCAGATCGGCAGCGGCAGCGACTCCAGCACCGCGATCCGCCGTGACAGAACCGGCAGATACCCCTCCTCGCCATCGCTCAAGCGGTCACTGGCCGCCACCGCCCGATAGGTGAGAAAACCGCACCCATCCGGGATCGTGATGCGCCAGGCGAACGTCTGCGCGGCCTGCGCCGGAATATCAAATACGAAGTCCTGGGTCCGCAGTCCCAGCGCCGCGCTGCGATCCTGGCCGGTCTGCGCATCCGCCAACGCCAGCCGCACGGTACCGGTCTGGCTGGTGGCCGAGAGGTTGCCGACCTTGACCGTAAACTCCAGCGTGTCGCCCTCACGCACAAAACGTGGCGGATTGGGCTGAACCATCAGCGCCTTGGTGGTGGCGGCCCGATCCTCGAGATAGCCGCTGCGCAGCTCGCGGTCATGAGCGAACGCCATGAACTTCCACTCCGTCAGCGCCTCGGGCATCGTGAACTCCAGTCGTACCACGCCGTTCGAATCGCTCAGCAAGTTTGGGAAGAAGAAGGCCGTCTCATCGAAATTCCGTCGCAGCTTTACATCGTCCAAACCCACCGGGCGACCCGCCGTATCGCTTGTACCGTGCTTGGCCGTCTTCAGGAGTTCTTTTTCTTTCCCCTTAAACCTAATCATATTCGCCATACCAACCACTGGTTCACCGGTGCCTTTCGGGACCCGATATGGCGACACGCTGCCGAAAAGATCCGGCAGGTGCCTAATCCAGTAACCCATCCAGGCCAACACGCCACGATCTTCACGGTCTTCATCCGGATCGCTATAGGAGTTGTATTGCATCGGGGTGGAGATCATGTCGTAACAAAAGACACGATATTGCCTAGCAATCACCTTCTCCCGATATTCTTCCCCGCCTACCAGCAGCGTCATAATATTGGCATAACGGGCAAGCTCACTATAGCCCTCGCCTCGAAAGACATCGAACGTTCTCTGCCAGTTGTACGGTTGGTACTGGTCGAGCGAGGCGTCATACAGCGTGGCCACCATCTCGGCGGCCGCGCAGGCGGCATTCGTACCCGACACCACGGCCATCCAGGTCTCGCGC
>CAYSHQ010000331.1:0-3184 GCA_964430835.1 uncultured Lentisphaerales bacterium | reverse complement strand
TAGTAGGAAAATCGGGACCGAAATCGGGATCGGGATCGAAATCGCCAAGAATTAAAGGATTTCGACACCGATTTCGACGGCACCGAGGTTCCATAATTAGAATTGCTGTGCATAAGGTGGCGCTTCAGGAAAAAACCATGCCCCCCTCGCGCGCCCTTGCTACCCCGCCCTGTTCCTTCCCTGGCCAATGTGGTACGATCGCGCGCATGACGACAACCATTCTTCGGCGTATGCTCGGCGGTGTGGTGCTGGCGGGCGGGCTGTGGCCGACGCTGCTGCCGGCCGCCTCAATCGATACGCTGCGCGCCTCCGTGGTGAAGATCTATGTCACGGTGCAGCGCTATGACTATCTGCAGCCGTGGCAGGTGTCGCCGCCCGGCTATGGCAACGGCTCCGGCTTCCTGATCGGCAAACGCCGGATCCTCACCAACGCGCATGTGGTCTCGGATACGACCTTCATTGAGGTGCAGCGCGATGGCGATGCCCGCCGCTTCCCCGCCCGGGTGGCGTATATCGCGCACGATTGCGACCTGGCGTTGCTGACCGTCGATGATCCCGCCTTCCCCGAAGATGCCCGGCCCATCCGCTTTGGCGCGGACCTGCCGAAACTCAATGACGAGGTTATGGCGCTCGGCTTCCCGATGGGCGGCGCGCGCCTCTCCTTGACCCGCGGCGTCGTCTCCCGCATTGACTATAACGGCTATTCGCACTCGGACGTGGATTCGCACCTGGTCGTGCAGACCGATGCCGCCATCAACCCCGGCAACAGCGGCGGACCGGTGCTGCAGGATGGCCGCGTGATCGGGGTGGCGTTCCAGGGGGTGATGGGCGCCCAGAACATCGGGTATGCCATTCCGCTCCCCGTGATCCACCACATGCTGCGCGATGTGGCAGACGGGCAGTATCACGGCTATCCGGAACTCGGCGTCCATACGCGCGACACGCGCAACCCCGCCTTGCGGCAGGCGTTGCGCCTGCCCGCCACGGGCGGCGGCGCCGCCGTGGACTGGGTCGATCCGTTTGGTGCCGCGCGGCAGGGCCTCTTCCCCGGCGATGTGTTGCTGGGCGTGGAGGGGCTGCCGATCGCTACGGATGGCTCCATCGCGCTGGATGGCAACATCGTGGATTTCGCCGAACTCGTCGAGCGCAAGCAGTGGGGCGAGAAGATTCAGTTTGAGGTGGCGCGCAGCGGCGCCGTGCAGCGCGTGGAGATCCCGCTGCGCAACCCGGTGGATCCGTACTGCTATCGCATGCAGTACGATGAGCCGCCGGAGTACCATATCCTGGCCGGCTTGGTCTTCCAGCCCGTGACGCGCAACCTGCTCGGCGCCATTGGCGGCGACCTGGAGAACCGCGCCGTGCACAACCTCTTCTATCTCGCGATGTTTGCCAAAATGGATCCCCAGTTCCGTGATCGCCCGCAGATTGTGGTCCTGGCCAACCGCCTGCCGCATACCGTGAACACCTACCACGAGCCCTACCGCTATCAGGTGGTCAGCGAGGCGAATGGTCACGCCGTGGGCACCTTGCGCGATCTGGTGCAGGCCTTGCAGCAGCCGACCAACGGTTTTCATGTCATCCGGTTTGATGGTTCACCCGATCCGCTGGTGCTGGACGCCGCGCAGTTGCCGGAGGCGGACCGGCAGATCGGCCGCCGCTACGAGATCCCGTCCATGAGCCGGCTGCGCTAGCCGCCGCTGAACCCGCTCTTTTCCAGGAGTCCCGCTGATGAGCAAAATGTCATTTTCTGATGCCGGTCTACCCCGTCGCCGCCTGTGGCGGGTCGGGTGCCTGGTGCTAGGCAGTCTGGTGGCCCGTGCGGTGGCCGGCGAGGCGGCGGTCACGCCGGCGGTGCAGGTGGTGGATGTGCTGGTGACCACGCAGAGTTGTGATGAGCGCATGCCGTGGCGGCTGAGCCGCCCCATGGCCCGGCAGGGGTATGGCGTGGTCATTGGTCCTGGACGGGTCTTGACGACGGAGGAGTTGATCCGGCAGGCGACGCTGGTGGAGTTGCGTCAGCCGGGCCGGGCGGCGAAGGTGGTCGCCACGCTGCGGCAATCGGACCCGCAGTGCAATGCCGCGCTGCTGGAGACGACCGACGCCGGGTTCTGCCGCGAACTCGCGCCGGTGCCGTTGGCCGGTCAGGTGGCGCGCGGCGACCAGACGCGGATTGTGCAGTATGATGATTCCGGCTTGCGGCAGGAAGGGAGTGGCCGCATCATCGAGATCGGCGTGGAGGCGCTGCCATCCGCCCCGGCTGCGGTGCTGACTTGCCGGGTGCTCTCGGACCTGCGCGTGCTAAACCCCGGGGCGCCGGTGTTTAGCGATGGGCATCTGGCCGGTATTATGATGCGGTATGATGCCCAGCACCAGACCGGGTTTGTCCTGCCGGCGCCGGTGCTGTCGCGCTTCCTGCTGATGGCCGAGGAGCCGGAATATCAGGCGCTGCCGAGTGAAGGTTTTAGTTGGGTGCCGCTGGTGGATGCGGTGAAGCGGCGCTATCTCGGGGTGCCGGCGGAGGCTGGCGGGGTGCTGGTTATCGAGGTTGCGACGAACGGCAGTGTCGCCACGGCCCTGCAGCCCAATGATGTGCTGGTTTCCTGGGACGGGTTTGCGCTGGACAACCAGGGGTTCTACCCCGATCCGCAATACGGGCGCACGCGGCTGGTGCATGCGATTGCCGGGCGGCATCGCAGCGGCGACCGTGTTGAGCTGGAGTTCGTACGCCGGGGTGTGCGGCAGAAAAGCGCGGTCGTCCTGCAGCCGTATCGGGAGCAGGATGCGCTGGTGCCGGAGAATACGCTGGGCACGCCGCCCGCGTATCTGGTGGAGAGCGGTCTGGTATTGCGCGAACTCACGGCGCGCTACCTGCGGGCCGGTGGGCGCGGGCTGGGTGGCGCCAATCTGCGGTTGGCCCATCTCTATCTGGCGGGCGGCAGTCGCCCCGCACCGGCGGGCGAACACCCGGTGATCCTCTCCGGGGTCCTGCCGGATCCGGTGAATGTCGGGTATCAGGAGCTGCGGGATGAGCTGGTGACCGCCGTCAATGGCGAGCCGGTGACGAACCTCATGGAGGTGTGCCGCATCATGGATCGCGATGGCGGCCTAAAGCGGCTGCGGTTGGAGGGGCGCGGCGTGGAGGTGGTGCTGGACGTCACCCAGCGTGCGAGCGTGAATGACCGCA
>CAYSHQ010000330.1:0-3204 GCA_964430835.1 uncultured Lentisphaerales bacterium | reverse complement strand
TTCCAGTCTTCCATTCTTCCAACTCCCGCAGTTTGAGGCAGCCGTTTCCGCCTTTCTTCTTCTAGCAGAATGGCGCATTATATCCTCTGGGTTACGGGTTATCCTTGCATCCTGGCTTCTTATGCTACGACACATCCTCCTTAGTCTAGCCTGGTTGGCTGCCTTCGGCATCGCATCTGCCGGGGCTTGGACCAATCGCCTCGTCATCCCGGACCGTCAGGCACTGGCGTCCTGGAACTGCACCTGGACGGCCGGCGTCACCCGCGTGCAACTTCAGGCCGAAAACTATGCCACGCTGGAATTCCTGCTACAGCCGGGGCGCCCGCCGACGCAGCAAGGCTTCCCCGTGCCACTCCTGCCGCGCAACTTTGCCGACACGCTCCAGACCTGGCCGGTCCCGGCACTGGCCACCAATCTGGTTCCCATGGCGCTGCGACGGCAGTCACAGGCCTGGCTGCTCTATGTGGCCGATCAACCCGTGGCGCGCTTCCCGGAACCGTGGACCAACGAGCTCACCACCATCCGCCATCCCGCCGCCGTGCTGCCGCCGGACGACCTCCGGGATCAATATGTCCAGCGCTTGGCGTCGTTCCGCTTCGATGACACCTTCCTCATCCCCAAAACGACCACCAATCAGTTTCCCGAAACCTGGGAGCGTGTCCACGGTGACTGGCATCTGCACAGTGTCACCGGCGGTGTGAGCGGGGCCTTGGCGGGGCGTAAACTCGGCCGCCAGCCCACCCCGGAGCGCAGCCCCAACTTCTACAGCCTTCAGGGACACGGCGTGGTGCTGGCGGGTGAGGCGTTCCGCCACCACTACCGCTTCCGTGCCGCCGTACAACATAACAGCGGCACCAATGGCTTGGTCTTCCTGGTGACCGACACCGGCGCCTGCCACGGCTTTACCACCTACACCGACCCCGCGACCGAACACCTCGTCTTCCAGCTCTGGCGCGGCAGCACGGCCACAAATGCACCGCAGCAACTGCTAGCCACGATCGCCACCGAGCTGCTGGCCGGGCAATGGACCTTGCTGGAAGTGCAACTCTTCGACGATCACCTCGTCTGCCTCGCAGATAACATCGAAATCCTGCGGCAACACCTCCCGCTGCCGACCGGTGGACGCTTTGGCCTCTTCGCCGACACGCCACAGGAGACCCGCTTTGATGATGTCACCGTCACCTCGCATGAGGATTACCCGTTTGAGACCCCGGCGGAGCTGCGCTTTCACACGCTGCAACGCACGGGCACCTTCCGCATCACGACGAGCGCGCCGCTCGCGCCAGCCGGCGGTGCACCGGCCCCGGTGACCTTCCGTTCGCCCGACGACGGCGCCCCCCGCGCATGGCTCTTTGGCGCCACCGACGACAGCGCGCATCAACTGGAGTGCTGTTTCCTCCCGCAACAACCGCAAAACGCCAGCTACAGCCTGATCACGGGTTGGCAGGGCCCTGACCAGCCGTATTATCAGTTCACCTGCCGACAGAGCGGCCCCCGCCGGCTGGCGAGCCTGGAACGGATCGACCCCACCACCACCAACATCCTGCTGGACTGCGCCGACCTGGGGGCCCCCACGTCTGGTCCTGTACGTCTGACGCTCGACGCACTGCGTCCGGATGAATTGCGCGGCCTGGTCAACGGTCGCCTGGTGGTGGTGGCGCGGCCGCCCGCACCGCTGCAGGGCGCGGGCGGCATCCGGCTGGAGGGGGGCGGCGACATCCGGCTGTCGCTGCCGCGCTATGTCAGCCAGGTCCCGCTCTATACCGACCGCTTTGAGAAGAATCCGGCCTACGTCAACGACCCGTTCATGCGCCACTGGGCCGCGCCGGAAGGGCAATGGATTACCCTGCGCGACGGTCTGACGTGGCTGCGCAGCGACATTCTCGGCCGCGCCAAGCTCCACCTGCCGGCCGTCGAAGGCTCCGTGCTGCACCTGGCCATCCCCGAAGGGGAAACCAATGGGCAGTGCACCATCGCCATCCGCGACGGCAGCTTGTCCGCGTATACCCCCACCACGGGGACGAATGCCGCCTTTACCATCCCAACGGGCAACCTGCCGACGCAATACATGGAGAATGTCGGCGCCGCGCTCATCTACACGGTGAACCTGGAGGATGACGTCCTCTGGATCTCCTGCCCGACCAACCTCCTGGGGCGCTGTCATCTGCCGCCGCTGCGCCGGGCCCGCCGGGCGCGCATCGAGGGGCTCGGCCCGGATCAGTTGCGCCAGACGCTGGTGCAGCGCGAGAATGTCTTCGATACCCTGTTTAACGAGTCGCTCTTCTCCTGGACGATCAATGGCGGCACCTGGGAGGTGGTGAACCGCTTCCAATGCGAGCCGACCTGGTCGCACATGAACGGAGAGAACGCCACCTCCTTCGCCGGCCTCTGGTCCAAAATGGAGCTCTGCGGCGATTTCTGCGTGGACTTCTTCGCCGGCACGCGCATGGGGTGGTATGACCGCCCCGGTGACTACAACCTCACCGTCCATAGCCAGCGCCTGGTGCCCAGCGATGGCTATACGGTGACGTTGGCAGGGTGGGATCCGGACTGGTCGCAACTCAACACGCGCCTCTTCCGGCAGGGGCGGCAGGAGGCCGTCTCCTCGGCGTACACCGCACCGCGCGTACGCGAAGGGAGTTTGCGGCGCGGCTATGAACCGCTCGTAACCTCGGCTAACCGTCCCGTGCATGGTGCCTGGTACGGCATGCGCTTCCGACGCGTAGGCGACCAGCTCAGCTACCTGTTTGACAATGAACCGGTCCTCTCCTGGCAGGATCCCGCGCCGCTGGCAGGCGGCTCGCTGGGAATCTGGACCTATCGCAATTCGATCATGGTGGCGCGTGTGCGCATCGCCGCCGAAGCCGTGCGGCCGCGCCCCTTCCGGTTCTGGAGCGTAACCAACGCCGCCCCCGCCACCCGCGCACTCTCACCCCGCATCGATTACCCCGACCTGCGCATCCATGGCCGGCCGGTGGAACAGCTGGATCCGGCGATCTGGCAGGATGCCGATCCGGTCAGTCAACCGCTGGTGCGCTTCCTGACGGAACGGGATTCGCCCCCCGTCATGCACGTCACAGCCTTGGAGGGGGGCGGCACATTCCTCGTAGCCCCACGCCTCCCCATCATTCCGCCCGCGCAGTTGCTGGGATGGCATTTTGAGGTGGCGGGTCACCCGGAGGCCCGTTTCAATTTTGAGTTCTC
>CAYSHQ010000329.1:0-3227 GCA_964430835.1 uncultured Lentisphaerales bacterium | reverse complement strand
TAGGCGATGCACCAGCGGCCGTAACAAGGTTTGGCTTCAGCCCAAGGTGCCCGCCCGTTGCGGGCGGGCACCTGAGTAGTTACAAAACTTTTAGCTTAACACCTATGGGCGCAAGGGGGCGCGGCCGCGGTGGCTGCCAGGCAGATCGCAGCCGGTAGGCTGGATCGTGCGTGCCGCCGCCGTCGGTATCACCCGGCCTTACGCAGTTCGGACGGATTGATCTGGCCGAACTGGTCGAACTCCTGCAGCACGCGCTGGAGGCAGACGGGACAGTAGGTGTGACTGTAGATCACAAGCCGGTCCGGCTGCTTCCGTTCCTGCTGCCAGCGGGTTCCGGTGCGGATCTGGCCGCACTCGCAGCATTTTACTATGAGGGCTTGTCGCATGGGAGGATGACATAGCAAGTTCCCTGCCACGCGGCCCGGCGGCAAAAATGTCCGCTTTGGCGACAGTCCGGCCGGGGCATGCCGGTTGCTTACTGGACCGGTATGCGTATCACAGGTCAAATGTCCTATCAGCTGCTGACCTCTGCGGTTCTGGGCAACCAGCAGTCTGTGTATGATGCCCAGCAGCAGATCTCCTCGGGGAAGCGGGTGGCCCGCCCGGAAGACGACCCCGTGGATTTTGAGCGGCTGGCCCGCATGCGCGATTCGCTGGCTTCGGTACAACGCTATGGCCGGAACATCGCCCAGGCGCAGAGTGAGTTGGCCACCGTAGACAGCGCCCTGCAAAAGGCCGGCACACTCTTCCAGCGCGCTTCGGAGATCGCGGTGCAGGCTTCGGATGGCACCAAGTCAGCTGCCGAGCGCCAAGCCATGGGCGAGGAAGTCGATGCCCTGTTGGCGGAACTGATCTCCGTGGCAAACACCTCGCATGACGGACATACCGTTTTTAGCGGCCTGCGTGGCTCGACCACGAGTTATGAGGGGACCGACGCGGATGGCGACGGTCGCCTGGATACGGTGGCCTACCAGGGCGGCACGGGCGTGCGCACGGTGGCGGTCTCCGCGGAGGGCGATATTGTCGTTGGGCTGCCCGGCTCCGATACGGCTTCCTCGCAGGCGGTATTCCAGACCGACACCTTGGACCTGTTTGCTACCATGAAGCAGTTTCGCGACCGCCTGCTGAATGGCGACACGATTGTGGATACCGACACGGTCGGGCAACTGCAGAACTGCCATGAACATGTGCTGGGCGTCCTGGCCGTGGTGGGTGGCCGCAGCGAGGCCCTGCGGATCAACAGTGAGTCGCTCTCCAAGCGCGAGACCGAACTGGTCTCCAGTGTGGATGATCTGGCGTCGCTGGATGTGGCCAAAGCCGTGATGAACCTGACCAACAAGCAGCAGGCCTATCAGGCCGCCCTCAGCGCCACGGCCAGCCTGACCAAGGACACGCTGCTGAACTGGCTGCGCTAGGCAACGGACGCTGGTCGGCGGTCCTGGCAAGCTGCTACCCTCTGGCTGCGGTTTGGGGGTGTGATGACTCGGGTTTCTTCACATGCCGCTCGCAGGTCTTGCGGAAATGATAACCGTAGATGGCCAGGGTGATCGCTTGGATCATGAGGCGGGGGCGACGACATTGCGTCCACAGCAGCAGCTTCCAGTAGTGATAGCGCTCGCGCCCCAGTAGCCCGATCCGGAAGATGGAGCGCGCAATGGCCAGTAGGTCAGCGAACTCCAGGCGGCGCGGCGCGTGCGGGGCCCGGTATTCGCGCAGAAAGGTCTGGATACGCTGGTAGTAAGGTGCCGGCGCATAGAGGTGATGCAGCAGGCGCCGGTAGCCATCCCGCAGGGTATCCAGGTTCATGACGGGGATGATGTTGGTGGTGCCGTCCACATTGTCACCCGAGAACTCCGCGCAGAGGCGTCCTTCCTTCGCGAGCCGCTGGTACAGGCGTGTGCCGAGGGGGGCCTGTAGCAGGCCGACCATGGCTGTTACAATGCCGCTCTGCTGGATGAAATCAATCTGCCGCTGGAAGATGGAGGGCTGGTCGTGGTCGAAGCCGACGATGAACCCCCCCTGCACCTGCAAGCCCGCCCGCTGGATCCGGCGCACGTCGGCCACGAGATCGCGATGGCGGTTCTGCCCCTTGTCGCATTCGGCCAGGCACTGTTCGTCCGGAGTCTCGATGCCGATGAAGACCTTAAAGAACCCCGCGCGGACCATCAGCTCCATCAAGTCGGCGTCATCGGCCAGATTAATGGAGGCTTCGGTGAAGAACATGTGGCCGGGGTATTGCTGGCGCCAGGCGATCAAGGCGGGCAAGAGCTCCGTCTTGAGAAAGTGCCGGTTCCCGATGAAGTTGTCGTCTACGAAGAAGACCTCGCTACGCCATCCCAGGGCATGCAGGTGGTCGAGTTCGGCGAGGATCTGGGCGGTGGTCTTGATGCGCACCCGGTGGCCGAATAGCGTGGTGACATTGCAGAATTCGCAGTTGAACGGGCACCCCCGGGAGAATTGCAGGCTCATGCCGGCATAGCGCCGGAGGTCCAGCAGGTCCCAGCGGGGGATGGGCGATTGCGTGAGATCGGCAAACGTCAGCGCGGTATAGAGGCGCTGCGGCTCGCCCCGGGCCAGATCGGTCAGGAACGGCGGCAGCGACAATTCGGCCTCGTTGAGTACGAAGTGGTCCACGGCGGGGAACTGCTCGTATTCGCTGGTAAAGAGCGGCCCGCCCGCCACTACGCGCAGCCCGGCGGCTTTGCACCGGCTTACCAGCCGGTGGGCCGAGTCACGCTGCACGGCCATGGCACTGAGGAAGGCACAGTCCGCCCAAGCCAGATCCTCGTCCGTGAGCGCCCGCACATTGGTATCCACCAGGCGTAGAGACCAGGCCTGCGGCAGCATGGCGGCGATGGTAATGAGCCCGAGGGGCGGCAGCGCCGCCCGCTTGCCGACAAATTCCAACGCATATTTGAAGCTCCAGAACGTGTCTGGAAATTGCGGATAAAGCAAAAGCACATGCATGCCAGCACCCCATTATGCGACCCCGACCTGCCACCCATCATCTTGATAAGACTGTAGCTGGCCAGGTACGGAAAGGCCAGCGGAAAAGTACCCGCGCGGGTGGGGTGGGCGATTTTAGCGCGAGCTTGGCCCAAAACTCCCACTTTTGCCCCTGCGACCAGGGCGTGGCGACGAGCCCTGGCCTTTACACGCAAGTTCTGCTGGATAAATACCATGGGCGCTTAAGCCCGCGGGTGGGTAGCGGTTGCCAATCACTTCAT
>CAYSHQ010000328.1:2466-3228 GCA_964430835.1 uncultured Lentisphaerales bacterium | reverse complement strand
CCTGAACCCTTCACCAATACGCCCCATTTCCTTTATGAATACACACGCCTCTAGTGTCACTCCCCCGCGCGCGCCGTTGACCGTGGTATCCGCGCTTGTGCCGCGCGACGAGGTCGAACCGTTGATCGAGGCGCTGGCCGAGGAGGAGATCTGCGCCTCCTCGTGGGATGATGTGGAGCAGACCTGCAGCCGCCTGAGCATCTTTCTGGTGGATGCCGCACAGGCGGAGACCACCTGCCACGCGCTGGCACGGGCGGCGTCCGCACGCGGGCTGGCGCTACAGCCTGCCGTGGATCTGTTGCCGGAGCAGGATTGGGCCGAGAGCTGGAAGCGCTTCTTCCGCGTGCAACGGGTTTCGGAACGCATTGTGATCCGCCCCTCTTGGGAAGCCTACGAGCCGCAGCCGGGCGATTGCGTGGTGGATCTGGACCCGGGGATGAGCTTTGGCACCGGCAACCATGCCACCACGCAGTCCTGCCTGCGCTTCCTCGATGAGCTGGAGGCGGCAGACACCGCGCGCAGCGTGCTCGACATGGGGTGCGGCTCCGGCATCCTGGCTATTGCCGCGCGCAAACTCGGCTTTGTGGCAGTGGCGGGGTTCGACAACGATCCGGACGCCGTGGCGATCGCCCGGGAGAACGCGGCCGATAATGGCGCGGGGGTGGTCTTTGCGGTGTGTGATCTGGCAGAGAATACCCGGAGCGCAGATGTCGTGGTTGCCAATATCCTGGCGCCGGTCCTGATCGAGTACGCCGCGATTAT
>CAYSHQ010000328.1:0-2456 GCA_964430835.1 uncultured Lentisphaerales bacterium | reverse complement strand
AGATGCGGTGCGCCCCGGCGCGCAGGGGGCGCTGCTCCTCTCCGGCATTCTCGATACCCAGTATGCCGCAGTCCGCGCCGCTTTTGAGGCGCAGGGGTTTGCCGAAGTGCGCGCCCTGCTGCTGGGCGAGTGGCGCAGCGGCTGGTTCGCGCGCGGCGCGTAAGGGCGGCCGGGGAGCAGGTGGCAGGTGGTAGGTGTTAGGTGACGAACGTCTTGATCTATTCCCCCGCCGCAGGCACAATACCGCACATGCACTCGCGGTTTACCCTCGCTCCGTTGTTGCTGCTCCTTCTGCTGGCCGGGCAAACACACGGCGCACCCCCTGAGCCTGCGCCCGCGTCGGCCAACATCGAACAGGCCCTGCGTGAGCTGGGCGCCGCCGACTACCGTACGCGCGAACGCGCCAGTGCGTTTCTCTGGCAAGCCGGCCAGGCCGCGGAACCCTCGCTGCGCCAGGCCCTCGCCACCAACGATCCGGAAGTCCGTGAGCGCGTCATGACCATTCTCGAAAAGCTGGACTATGGCATAGGTCCGGACACGTCTCAGGCGGTCAGCGACGCCATTGCCCAATACAAATCAGGCGACCGCGCGGACGCCATCCGGCAGCTCGCCGCGCTGGGTCCATCGGGCATCAAATCCCTGCTCGCCCTCCAAAAACACCACCCGGATGAAAACACCCGCTCTCTGATCAGCAACATCCTCGAATATAAAAAGGAGAGTCAAGTTTCCACCCTGATCGCCGACAAAAAGTACGAAGCAGCGGAACAATTGCTCGAACTCTGCGCGACGAGCGGCGAAGAGCACGACATCCGCGACCACGCTGCCTGGCTCCTGATTCGCGGAGGCCTGAAGGAGCACATCGCAGAGCTCCAGGCCATCCCCACACCCGCCCCCGCGGTGCTCCAGCAACTCGTCTACCTCCACCGGGCCGACGGCAACCTCACGAACGCGCTCGCCTGCGCAGTCCGGCAGGAGGACCACGATCTCACTCGCAAAGTCCGCTATGAGCTCGGCGATTGGAAGACGCTCGCTACCGATCCTGGCGGAGAACCGGGCATTGAACGGCTCGGATATCAAGCGGCCTATCACCGTCTCGCGGGGAACAAGCCCGCTTTCGAGGCCGCCTTGACCAATATTCACCTCTAGCGCGAGACCGCCGCCGAAGGTACGCTGGCGGAGCACCTGGCCCGCTTACATGGATACTTCACCGCCAGGCCGGAATCCTTGCGCGCGTTCCTATCCCTGGCGGAACAGGCCGCGCCAGCCATCCGGAACCTGACCTCGCACCAGCAGACACTCCTGTGGCAATCGCTGGCAGATGCCCACAAGTGCCTCCAAGAAACCAACCTGGTCGTCGCCTGCGAGCGCCGCGCCTGCGATGTGGCCACCAACGACGCGGCGAGCTACAGGCGCCTGGCGCTGGCGTCAGCCGCTGCCAGGCAGTGGCCGGAAGCTGCAGCGGCTGCGCGTCGCGCCCATGAAATCAGGCCGGAACCCGCATCGCTATGGGCCAGCGGCTGGGCTCTCGCCAAGGCGGGCGACGAAAAGGGAGGCCGCGAAGCCATGGAGCGCGCCAACCTTCTGGCGCTCGCCAATGCGGATCAACGTTATGCCTTGGTCGAATGCATGGAAGCCTATGGCGCCGAGGATGCGTTCGTCGCGCAACAGAGGCTCATCCTACAGATCGGACAATTTAACGCCTGGGAGATCAGTCCCTGCCTGGCAGACCTTGCCGCGCGGGCCCGCCATGCTGGCGACTTCGCAACCGCAAACCTGATGTTCGAGCGTCGCGCTCTGGTCTGCCTTTGTACCTCTTCGTCCCTCGTCGGCATCGAAACCTATGCGGTCCGTGCGTTCTATAGCACCTTGGCCAGCATTCGCGCCCATCTAGGCCAGAAACGTATCGAAGCAGCCATGGAACAAGCCCGCCACCTGCAAGAGCATTGGTCTTACGAGAAGATGCTGCCGCTCGATCTGGGACCCGTGTTGGAAAAGGCCGGTCGCAAGGACCTCGCGAACGAGCTCTTCGCCACCACCTTCACGAACTGGTCGGCCCTGCTCCGCCAATACCCCGGCTGTGTCCGCGGCCACAATAGTCTTGCCTGGCTCTCCGCACGGATGCGCCGCGAACTGCCCACAGGGCTTGTACACGCTCGCAAAGCAGTCGAACTATCCCCCGATTTTGACTGGTGCCGGGACACACTGGCCGAGGTGCTCTTTCAGCTCGGACGCCGGGAGGAAGCAGTAGCGGAGATGCAAAAATGCGTCGAACAGGCGCCCAACCGCCTCTACTATCGCCGCCAACTCAAGCGCATGCAGGAGGACGATCCCTCCACCGACCCCTTCTCCGAATGAGGAAGGCGCGCGCCGGTAGAAATGGCAAAGTAGGCCGGAACTCCGCTTCCGGCCCTGCGCGCGACTGCCACTCCCGTACAGCAGGCGCTACGAGCCTGCTG
>CAYSHQ010000327.1:0-3228 GCA_964430835.1 uncultured Lentisphaerales bacterium | reverse complement strand
AGTTACACGGAGGGTATGATTATGCAACGCGTTACCATTTCCACGCCTGCGCACGCTTGCTTCGTTAATATCACCGCCGTGGTGGCGCGGGCGGTCGCCGAGCTGGCCGTGCGCGAAGGGGTGATTACGGTTTTTGTGCCGCATACCACCTGCGGCCTGACGATCAATGAGAATGCCGATCCGGATGTGGTCACGGATATGCTGGCCGCGCTGGAGCGGATGGTCCCCTGGAAGGGCGGCTACCTGCACGGCGAGGGGAACTCTGCGGCGCACCTCAAGGCGTCTATGATGGGGTTTTCGGTGTCGGTCATTGTGGACGAAGGGCAGCTGCAGCTCGGTACCTGGCAGGGGATCTACCTGTGCGAGTTTGACGGCCCGCGCGTGCGGGAAGTGTGGGTGCGGTAGCGGGCGCTGCCTGGTCGGGCGCGGCTCCTGCCGATCCGAACAGATGACCGTGTGCCGTGGCATTTGTTCAGCAGAACTTGTGTGTAAAGGGCAGGGCAAGCCCTGCGCAGAGATCCGAGACAGCAGTGGCTGAGCAATCAAGCGACAGCGCGAGGAGCGCCGGCACGGCTGCCCCTCGCGCTATTCATATAGGCTAGACCACTATGCTGACAATCCATAAACGTGTAGGGCTGGCCGCACTGGTTACGGTGCTGGTAATGGGGGCCGGTGCCTGTTTGCACAGCGACCGCGTCGCGCGGGGGTGGCAATCGCCACGCCCTGTCAGAATCGCAAGCACGAACGCCGTAACCAGTCTATTCCCGTCGTTCGCGAGCTATTGGTCTGCGGCGCTGCCAGGCCAAACGCAGGGATTGCTGCTGCGCGACGGCGACCAGCTTGTGCTGGCAGATGCCATGCTCGCTTACCGTGCGAGCGACGGCACCGACCTGCGATTTACTACCTCGCAGGATAACTCCCTGCTGCGTCTGAACGGCAAGGTGGTGGCCGTTGGTGATCTTGCTATACGGCTGCCGGCGTTGCCGTGCGGTCCGCCCAGCCGCCGGGGGTAGTCGTGATTGAGGACGGGGGCGCTCGGCAGCCGGCGCGCACGGCTGACGGGGGCGCTGGTGGCCGCGCTAGGGATGATGGTCTTCGCGCTGCTGGTGCATCAGGGGTGGCCATGGCAGCTCGCGGCGGCCACGGGGCTGGTCATCACAGCGGTTGCGATGGAACGCTCTATGCAGCCGGGCGGCGGTATAGCCGCGTTGTTCGGCTTTCCGGCGCAAGCGCGTTGGCTGGTCGCGCTCTCGCTCGTCGGTTGCGGCGTGGGCGGTGGCCTGGTGATGCTCGTACGGTGGGAACGCGGGCTATCGCTTATTCCCGCCGGAGGACTCGCGCCATTTGTCGTGCTGGCCTGTCTGATCGGTGCCGCCGAGGAGGTCGTGTACCGCGGTTGGCTGCAGGGGAGGTTGGCAATAGTTGGTCGGACGGGCGCGGTCGTGCTCACGGCGCTGGCGCATGCCGGCTACAAGACCGCCCTCTTCGCCTGGCCGCCGGAGGCGCTCGCCTGCGATCTTGCGACAATCGCAGTTTACACGGCCGGGGGCGGTATCCTGATCGGCGCGCTGCGCGCAATTTCCCGCAGCGTCATCCCGTCGATCTTCGCCCACGTGGTGTTTGACCTGCTGCTCTATGGCAGCTTCACGGCCGCGCCGTGGTGGGTCTGGCAGTAACGCGCGATTGCGTCCGTTGTTCCTTCTGCGGCGATCCGTTCGCTTCGCCCTTGCCGTACGCGGATCGGATTGCTTCCTCCATGCGCGTGACCTCCTCGTCCGACAAGAATTCAAAGTGGCTGGTGCGCTTCCGCGCGGAGAGCCGACCGTTGTTCTGCAAGCATGCTTGGATGAAGAGATCAATCTTGCGGTCCGGCATGTCAACGATATCCTGGATAGCCTTCTTGGTTTCGTCGTAGTTCGCCAGGAATGCCAGTTCTTCCACAAGTTCGGTATCGATGGTCCGCTCAACAAATCTGAACAACGCCTCCGCTTGTGGAGTCATGTCGATGAACCTGTACCAGTGGGCCGTGTCATTCTGCACGGTCATCCTGCCTTGTTCATCCATCGCGTACTCCACAAGCGCCATCAGCGGGCGGGAGAACGACTCTAGCGATCCGTCGTAGTCGGCAAGGTTTTTCAGCATGGCCGCAGACACAGGGAAGATCAGACCTGCGGGGGTGAACCCACGCCGGGCCAGGATGTTGTGGATCAGGAACCGGTGAATGCGGCCGTTACCATCCTCGAAGGGATGCAGAAAGACGAAGCCATACGCCACGGCGGTTGCATGGACTACGGCGGGGAAGTCGTCCGTGTCCATCCGTTGGTGGGCGGCCATGAGGCCATCCATCATCCCTGCCAGGTCTTCGGGTTTGGGGCAGACGAAATGCACCTTCTCCTTCTGCGGCCCGATCGTCTCTCCCACGTAATTCTGTTCGGTTCGATAGTCCGTGTCCCGGAAACGCGGATCGATGATGCGGTTCTGCAGGTCCAGCAAACGGCCCTTGTCGCAGAAGTCCTCCTTCTCGGCCAGTTGAAGCAGCGCGATGAACCGTTCCGTTCGAGTCGGGTTGGGTTTGATGTGCTCGATCTCGACTGACAAGCATGGCGAGATTCGTACCGTCGTACTTGAGTGCGAACTCAAGATGATCTCCCGCCTTGTCGCCCGGCCAGTACTTGGCAGGATAGACCTCCTCAATAAACCCAGCGGTCGAGTTGACTCTGTGTGTGCTACCGGGCGCGATCACGGACACATGCCAGTTCGCGATCACATCCAAGCCGAATCGTTTTGCCAGAGCAGCGTACCCAGCTGGCCTTGCCAATGGATCCTTCATGGTGCTTTCGTGCATGTTGTTCCTTCAAAAATCGGTTACGAGGCTATAAATATAGTTACCAGGGCGCCAGAGTCAAGAAAAACAGTTACCGACAAGCGGGTGCTGTACGCCCCGAGTCACAATCGAAAAACCGCTTCAGATTTCCGCACTTGGCGCCGGAGCTCATGCGGCCGGCGGGCCAGCCCGGCGCGTGCCCCTTAAACTACTCGACCGCAAGTTCGGCACTTCATGACCGTTCAGAACCATAATCAAAAAACGAAAGCGTTTTCGTTTTTTGCCAACCTCGCAACACGCATGTGCTTCTGCCGGCGGTCCCGATCCCGATTTAGCTGCAGGGGAGACTGGCGGTGGTCGGTCGAACGGGCGCGGTCGTGCTCACGGCGCTGGAGCATGCCGGC
>CAYSHQ010000326.1:1573-3238 GCA_964430835.1 uncultured Lentisphaerales bacterium | reverse complement strand
CATCTTGACCCCTGACACGCGGCTTTCCCCATGGTTTTGCAAGAGTCTCAAATAATTAGCCACAAAAAGCACATTTTCCACAAAACAACCGCTTTTGTGTCTTTTGTGCTTTTTGTGGCTGTTTTCCGCGTGGCGGAGTCTCCGCGGAAGTTCGGCTGCAGGCATCAGCGGGGCAGCCGCCTACTCCGTGATGTAATCCGGATACTGGTAGGATTTGCCCTCGTAGTTCTGCAAGGTGATATCGTTGCCCTCACGGCCGGTGACGTAGTCCGGCATGACGGGGATCTTGCCGCCGCCGCCGGGGGCGTCGATCACGTAGGTCGGCACGGCATACCCCGTGGTATGGCCGCGTAGGGCGCGTATGATCTCCACCCCCTTGGCGACCGGCGTACGGAAGTGGCCGGAACCATTGATCGGATCGCACTGATAGATGTAGTACGGGCGCACCCGCATCTTGACCAGACCGTGCATCAGGGATTTCATGGTCGTAGCGTTGTCGTTGATCCCCTTGAGCAGCACCGTCTGCGAGCCCAGCGGGATCCCGGCATCGGCCAGCATGCTGCAGGCCCGCTCTGTCTCGTAGCAGCACTCATCCGGATGGGTGAAGTGCAGGCTCATCCAGAGCGGGTGGTACTTGCGGAGCATGCGGGTGAGCTGCGGGGTGATGCGCTGCGGCAGCACGGCCGGGATCTTGGTCCCCATGCGGATGATCTCGATGTGCGGGATGGCCCGCAGGCTCGAGAGGATCCATTCCAGCTTCTCATCGCTGAGCGTCAGCGGGTCGCCGCCGGAGATCAGCACGTCGCGGACCTGCGTGGCCTGTCGGATATAGGCAAAGGCGGCCTCCAGTCGCTCGCGCGACGGGGAGAGGTCCCCCTGGCCGACGAGGCGGGAGCGCGTGCAGTAGCGACAGTAGGTCGAGCAGAAGTCTGTGACCAGCAGCAGCACGCGGTCCGGGTAGCGATGCACCAGCCCGTGCACGGGGCTCTGGTGTTCTTCGCCGAGCGGGTCTTCCGCCTCGCCCGGGCATTTCACCATCTCGTAGACGCTCGGGATCACTGAGCGGCGGATCGGTTGCTCGGGATCGTGGGAGGAGACCAGCCCCATGTAGTGGGGGGTGATGGAGGCCGGGAGGAGTTCGCCATGCTGGGCCAGCGCTTGATCTTCGGCCGGCGAGAGCGCGAGCATGTGCCGGATCTGCTCCTGCGACCGGATCCGGTTGCGCAGCTGCCATTGCCAGTCGCTCCACTCCTGGTCTGTGGCAGAGGGGAAGAAGACCTTCCGGAAGGCGCGCCCCTTGGGGTTCATCCGCATGACCCGTGGCCGCGCGGCGGTGGCTAACGGCGGGGCTTCGAAAAGCGAGGGCGCGAACTCGGTCGCGGTCGCCGTGGTGGTCGGGAAGAATTTCCCGATTGTACTCGGAGGTTCGTCTTCCTGGTCACCCAGGCAGACGAACGACTCCTCAGGCAGGTGCTGCGAGGCAGCATTCACGTGATATTCCCCTGTTGGACGGACGCGATTGCGGGCTGGGCGCTGCGTCTGAATGCGCCAACGGCCAAGCGCACAACATGGCGCCTGGCCGCGTTCGTCTTAGCGACGGAACGTCGTATGAAACCGGACCTATGCGGGTCTGTGTTCATGCCATGTCGTGGGCACCCCCCAAGA
>CAYSHQ010000326.1:0-1563 GCA_964430835.1 uncultured Lentisphaerales bacterium | reverse complement strand
CCGCTGTTCGGAGACAGACGCGGAAGAACCGACATATGCCCTTTCGTTAAAACCGTTAAATAAACTTATGGCGCTGGGAAGTCAAGCGGGTTTCTGAAAAAGGTCGGAAAAAACGTATTAGCGCCCCCCCCAGCCGAGTTTACGGTCCAGGACGGAGTAGCCGTCATAGCCGGGCAGGTGGATCACCGGCACCGTGTTGGAGCTGCGCCGCACCTCGATCCGTTCATCCAGTGCGAGGGAAAAGTCGTCTTGTCCATCCACTGAGGCGACCAGGGGGGCCGCACTCTTGGCCACGCGGATGGAGATGGTGGTGGTGTCCGGCACGACCAGCGGACGCGAGGTCAAGGTGTGCGGGCAGATCACGGCCACGACCAGCGCCGCCGTTTCCGGCATGACGATCGGGCCACCGGCGGAGAGGGCGTAGGCGGTGCTGCCGGTGGGGGTAGAGACAATGATGCCATCACAGATATAGGTGGTGACGGAAACGCCGCCCAAGGAGAGCTCCAGCCAGACCGCGCGGCCCGAAGCACCCCGGCTGACTACGAGGTCGTTGAGGGCATCCATGGTAACGAACTGCTCCCCGTTGTGACGCAGGATGCGGCAGCTGAGGGCGGCCCGCTGGCTGATGGTGAAGCGGTCGTCGCGCAGACAGCGCATGGCTTCCTGGATGCGGGAGGCCTCAATGCTGGTTAGGTACCCCAGGTCGCCGAGGTTCAGCCCGATGAGGGGGATGCCGCTTCCTTGCATGCGGTGGGCCGCGTTCAGCATGGTTCCGTCGCCGCCCAGCACCACCACGGCGTCAACCCGGCCGGGGAAATCCTCGGTTTGGCATGCTATGCCGCCGCCTGCCTCTGCCACGGTTTTGGCACAAGCCAGCACCTCCATTCCCAGATCGCGGGCGTGCTGCATCAGGGCGTGGGCGGTGCCCGCAGCCGTGGGCTTGTCGTGGTTGACGATCAGACCGATGCGTTGCATGTGGGGGATTCCTTACGCCAATGAGCCAAAAACTCGACATTCCCTTCCGGGCCGAGCAGGGGGGAGGGGGTCACTGCCAGCCAGCGGAGTTTAACCACGGTTTCGCCAAAGGTCCGGATGGCCGTGACCACGGCCTCGCGCACCGCCGGATCGCGGACCACACCGCCGGGGGCCTGCGCGCGGCCGGCTTCAAACTGGGGCTTGATCAGGGTGATCACCTCCGCGCCAGGGAGCAGGACCTCGGCCAGGGGCGGGAGGATCAGCTTCAAGGAGATGAAGGCCACATCCACCACGGCAAACTGGGGGCGGTAGGGGATGTCCGCGGCGGTCAGGTGGCGCGCATTGAACCCTTCGATGACGGTTACGCGCGGGTCCAGCCGGATCTTGCCGTGCAACTGGTCCCGGCCGACATCCAGCGCGACGACCCGTGCCGCGCCATGCTGCAGCAGGCAGTCGGTGAAGCCACCCGTGGAAGCGCCCACATCGAGGCAATCCAGGCCGGTGACCTGCAGCGGGAAGGTCTGGAAGGCCCCTTCCAGTTTCTCGCCCCCCCGGCTGACAAAGCGGGGCGGGGCATCCACGGTCAGG
>CAYSHQ010000325.1:0-3240 GCA_964430835.1 uncultured Lentisphaerales bacterium | reverse complement strand
GGCTCTTGAAGCCCATGACAAAGTCGTCGGCATAACGAACCATGAACGCCCCGCTCAACGGCGTATTCTTCTGCCGTTTCGCTATCCACGCCGGTTGCACCATCCTTGCGCGTGCGTCGGTACGCTTCCCCCAGCCAATCCATGTCCAGGTTCTTGTTCAGCGACAACAGCCGAAACTTCGGTTCCTGTCCCGCCAGTTCCGCTATGCGTTCTTGTCGCGTGCACACAATTTCGGATTCCGTCGTACCCATTGTGTTTCCCTCGAACGCTTCCCTTTACCGGTCCGTCCCTTCCCTTCGCTGGCTCCCACCGAGTTCGCGGTTCGCCACCTTCATCGGTACTACGTTTGATGGAGAGTTGCATGGCTCTCACAGGTTCCTGTACGACCCCTTGCCATCTCGCCTTGGTCTTAGATCCCGCCGCCGTGTGCCAGACTGTCCGTCTTCGCCTGTCACATTCCGCCCGCGCTAGGGTCACGGCGCGGGCCGTTCGGAAGTACTTCCTTTCGGGACTCGATACCACGGCTGTCGGCTCGCTGCCTACGCTTCCCCGCTTTGATTGCTCTCGGCGGGCAAGGCTCGCTTCCGGCTGCTCGGACTTGCTTTGCCGGACGGGCTTCGACGTGTGCCGTCCCCGCCGGGTCGTGAAGAATGGTTTCTATTCCGTGTTCACGTCATTTCCTCCATTCACAGGCTTTCCTGTCGCGAGACCCCTTGAAGTCCTAATGCGCTCGGCTCGAGGGCGAGCCCGCGCTACGGTCACCACCTAACACCTTCTTCCCCGCGATCGGCCAGTTAGTGAAACAGAGATGCGCCCGGTTTATCCGCTTACACACAATTGAACTGGAACTCCACCCTGCCCATGTCTATCATGCCGACTTCGCAACCCCAAACGAGGTGAACCATGGCCATCACCACCTATGCCCGCCATCAGCTCGGCGACATGCTTGCAATCTACCTGCTCAACGACGCCAACCAGCGACTGGGCCTCATGCTCATTCCCGCCACCAAGCAGCAGGAACTGGTCACCCGGCGCGATACCCTCAGCGCCGAACCCGAAATCCGGGTGATGCCAGACTCAGCCTGGCGCCCCGGCGCCTGGGGGGTTGACAGCCTGGTGCACGTGAAGCTTACGGGCGACCTCTATCCCGGCAGCTTCAGCGGCGGACGCACCATGCACGGTGGCGGCACGATGGACTACCTGCGCTTCAAAACGCAACGGGTCGAGCAGAATGGAGCGGATACCGTGGTGATCAGCGAGCTGGAATGCCGCGACGGACTGGTGCTCGAGCACCGTCTGCGCCATACCCTCGGCCAGCAGGGCGTCTCCATCACCACTTCCGCCAGCAACCGCGGCACATCTCCCATGACGCTAGAGCACCTCACATCCGCTTCACTCATGGGGATCACGCCGTTCGCCAGCGATGAGGCGAACGGGCGGCTGCGCGTCCACCGCCTGCGTACCTCATGGTCAAGCGAAGGAAAGCTGGAAACGCGCAGCGTGGAGGCACTCGATCTCGAACGCTCCTGGATCGGCCACGGCGTGCGCGCCGAACGGTTCGGTCAGGTCGGCTCCATGCCGGTCAAGAGCTGGCATCCATTCACCGCCGTCGAGGATACCGAGGCCGGCGTAACCTGGGCACTGCAGGTCTGCTGGGGCGGCTCATGGCAAATCGAACTCTTCCGCCAGGACGACACCCTCTCCCTCAGCGGCGGGCAGGCCGACCACGAGTTCGGACACTGGATGAAGCAACTGGCACCCGGCGACACCTTCCAGGGGCCAGAATGCCGCGTGACCGCGGTGGCAGGCGGGCTCGACGACGCATGCGACCGGCTGACCGCGATGATGCTGCCGGCCCTAACCGCCAGTCCGGCCATCGAAGCCGAATTGCCCATTATCTTCAATGAATACTGCACCACCTGGGGCGATCCGGCGCACGATAAACTCATGGCGATCGCCGACCGGCTGAAGGGCACCCCGGTGCGCTATCTCGTCATTGACGCCGGCTGGTACAAGGAGGAAGGCACCAACTGGAGTTGCGGCCATGGCGACTGGAAACCCAGCAAAGTGCTCTTCCCCAATGGCATGAAAGCCACCGCCGACGCCATTCGTGCGCGCGGGCTCATCCCGGGTGTCTGGTTCGAAATGGAGACGGTCGGCTGGGACAGCAAGGCACGGCAGGATCCGGGACTCCTGCTGCACCGCAATGGCGGCCCCCTCTGCGTCGGCGGGCGCTTCTTCCTCGACCTGCGCAAGGAGGAAGTGCAGGAGCGACTCGCCCGCCTGGTCATCGGGCAACTGCGCGACTACGGCTTTGGCTACATGAAGGTGGACTACAACGACACCATCGGACTGGGTTGCGACGGCGCCGAGTCGCTGGGTGAAGGATTGCGCCAGGTCATCGAAGGTGCCTACCGGTTCTGGCGTCGCATCCGCGCCGAGCTGCCTGAGCTCGTGCTCGAGATGTGCGCCTCCGGCGGACACCGGCTGGAGCCGTCGCTCATGGCGCTGGCCGACATGGGCTCCTTCTCGGATGCGCACGAGACCCCGGAGATTCCCCTTATCGCCGCCAACCTGCAGCGCGTCATACCGCCACGCCAGAGCCAGATCTGGGCCGTGCTGCATCCGCAGGACGACATGCGCCGGCTGCGCTACTCGCTAACCGCCACTTTCCTGGGCCGCATGTGCCTGTCGGGCGACATCGCAGGGCTTTCGGCGGCGCAGTGGGCGCTGGTCCAGGAGGCCATGCAGATCTACCGCTCAGCCGCGCCGATCATCGCGGACGGCGCCAGCCGCCGCTGCGGCACACACGACGGCAGTGCTGCCGCCGGGCATCGACACCCCCGCGGTTGGCAAGGCGTGCTCCGTATCGCCGCCAACGGGAAGCAGGCGCTGGCCGTCGTGCACAGCTTCGGCCCCGAACTCCCCGCCACCGCCACATTCGCGCTGCCCGGGACCGGCTGGAAGATCACCGGCCTGCTGGCCGATCCCGCCGCCACACCGCAGGCAAACGGCAACGTCCTGACGGTCCCCATCCCCGGCCCATGGACCGGAACCGTGGTGTTGCTCGCGAAGTGAGGGGGCAAAAATTATGGCACCGGGCAGGACCGGGACCAGATCTCGCAGTCCGCCACGGTGGCTCATGAGTGCCTGGCCATTACTCAGGCGATACAGGTCGGTGGACGACTACGGCGACGACTACGGTGGACGAAGTCAGAATTCTCCTCGTTATCCGTAGTC
>CAYSHQ010000324.1:0-3259 GCA_964430835.1 uncultured Lentisphaerales bacterium | reverse complement strand
CCGGATACTCCACGCCACCGCAATACCCAGCAGTAGCAACAAAATCCACGGAATACGAGCCAGCATGCGCATAGACGAACGATCCCTTTACGGCGACTTACGACCCTTCGGCGGCGGCGCGCGCCGCCACATACTGTTTGCGAAAGAAAGCCGTCCAGGTCCGCAAGCAGGCCTGTCGATTCTGGTACGAGGTCAGCGCACTACTCCAAGTCAACGCCACCGGTTGCTCCGGCATTGCTAACAGTAGTGCCATGGCCTGCGGGTTCTGTTCCGGCCCACCATGCGCCAGGATCGCCCGCCAGGCGGCACGCAACTCCTCGCCCGCATCCAGGCACATGGCACGCACCAGATCACGCTGCATGCTGAAATGCCCCCCCGTCCAGCGCGACTGATAGGGCAACTGCGCGCCAATAACATACGGATTGATCGCCGGATCCGTCAGGTCATCGGACAAATAGGGGCGCTGGCTGTCGCAAACCGCTTGCATGGCCGGGTCTGCGGATGGATAGAAATCGCGCCGGATCGTCAGGCGCCGCAACGCGTACAACCGCGGACCGCCCGGTGTGCCGGGGCGGTAGTTCCAAAGTTGCTGCCCCTCCCGACTCAACACAAACCGGATAAACCGCACCGCCAGTTCGCGATGCGGTGCGCCGCGCAACAGACTCACAGGGTCTGCGCTGACACTGGATCCGCCACACGGCGTCACATAGCGCATCCGCTCCACACCGTTTGGCGCACGCTCGGTCTCTGCCTGGAAGCGCCCATAGAAATCGATTGCGACCCCCGCCGCGACCACGCCCGCACAGACGTCCATGGGGACTTTCCCCGCCCCATCCGTGAAATAGTGTGCATTGGCGCCAATGCGACGCACGAGATTCACCCCCTCCAACCAGCCACGTGCCACGGCCGCCTGATATTCTGGCGACACCCCCGGCGGCACGTGTCCGGCTGGCAGTCGCGCCTGCGCTATGCGCGCCTCGTTGGATGCCACCATTTCTGGCGTGAACCCCGCCGCCAGTACCGCCCGCCAGCACTGCTCGTGGATGATCATCTCAAAGGCCTTGGCCACGCTGCCACTCTTGGTTGGATCCGCCAGCCCCACCTGCCCCACGAGACGTGGATCCGCCAGATCACACCAGCGTACCGGATCCTCTGGCACGCCCAACTCCCGTAACCGCTCAGGATTGCTGCAAATGCCAAACGAGCTCAGCACCGTGCCGAAGAAGACCTCCGACCGCCACGTCTCGCCACCCATCCGCGACGGGTATGCACCGAGCAGTTCTATCAGAGCGGGTTGCTGGCACTCTTCCCGGCTCCAAGGCGCCACACAAAGCCCCTGACGTGCCGCGCGGTCATGGTCAAACGAGCCGCCGCCAAAGAAGAGGTCCACGCCGCAGGTTACCGCCGTCGGCGCATCCACCCCGCGAAACGCCAGATAGAGTTGCTTCTGCTGCTCAAACCGCGCCGCGCGCAGCGCATTGGTTACGGCGGTCGCGGGTGCCTGATCAGGCCGAAAGGCACGATCCAGGATTACCTCCGCGCCATCTGCCGGCCAGCATGCACCACGGCGTTGCCAATACGCGCGCATGGAACCCACATATTCGGCGGCCAGATAGCGCATGATCTCGGTAGTGCCGCCAATGACGCGCCAGTCTAGCTTCACCGGCCGGCCATAGTGCGCACGGTGCCAGCGGCTGAACCCTTCGGCAAACTCATAGCGGATCGCTTCATTATGCGGCGAAATGATCACCAGCACCGGATCGCCGGTGCGCCAGTCGCCGACATCGGCCGACTGCCGGAACAGAAACGGCAGTGCTACCAGCACCAGGGCTGCTATGATGACCAGGAAGTACTTCACACTACGCGTTCCTACGTCAAAACAATGATATGCTCCGGTTGCACCCAGAGCCGGACGGCCGCGCCGGCGCGATCGCTGGCCACCCCCGGATTCAGTTCAAAGACTTTCCACTCCGCCATGCCCGCCTCACGGCCATCAACGGCAACGACATGCTGCGCCACTTCCCCCTGGTAGACCGTCTGGCGGCAGCGACCCGTCAGCCTGTTGGGCGCTGCGGCAGGCGACGCATCCAGTCGCAGCGCCTCCGGGCGGATACAGAGCGTCACCGCCGTGCCAACCGCCGGAGGCGGGGCCGGGACGGCCGCGACCAGCGTCCCCAGATCCGTCTCGATGCGCAGCGCCCCTGCCTCGCACGCCACGATGCGCCCTTCGCAGAAATTCCCTTCCCCCATGAACCCGGCCACAAAGCGGTTCGCCGGCTGGCGGTAGACCTGCGCGGGTGTTCCGATTTGCTCCACCAGCCCATCGCGCATCACGGCCAGCCGGTCGGCAATCGAAAGCGCCTCCTTCTGGTCATGGGTTACATAGATGGCGGTCAACCCCGCCTGTTTGCAAATCCGCCGTATTTCGCTGCGCATCTCCAGTCGTAATTTGGCATCGAGGTTCGAGAGCGGCTCGTCCAGCAGCAGGCACTGGGGTTCGATGACCAATGCTCGCCCCAACGCCAGGCGCTGCTGCTGGCCGCCGGAGAGCAGGTTCGGCTTGGCGTGCGCACGGTCGGCCAGGTGGACGCGTGCGAGCGCCTCGGCCACGCGTAGCCGCCGCGCGGCCTTGGGCACCCGTCGCATCTCCAGCCCGAACGCCACGTTCTCGGCAATCGTCAGGTGCGGCCAGAGCGCATAACTCTGAAAAACCATCCCGGTATTGCGCGCATGGGGTGGCAGGTGCGTCACCTCGCGCCCACCGATACGGATCGTCCCCGCCTCCGGTTGATGGAACCCGGCCACGGCTCGCAACAGCGTGGTTTTGCCGCACCCGCTTGGCCCGAGCAGGAAGAACAACTCCCCCGGTTCAATATAGAGCGAAACACCATTCACAGCACGCACGCTGCCGAAGGTTTTCACGAGATTTTCAATCTGAATAGAAACCGCCATAAACTCACCCAATCAAGCCGTACGTTACATCCCCGGCGATGGGCTGTCAAACCCATCAGGGCCCAATCCTGCCGTTTTCGCATAGCAGGTGGTGCAGGCCGGGCCTTTTCGCGCTCTTCCTGGTAATCGCCCTCTTCCCACCTCACCGCCATGCATCGCACCCGCGCCCGCGACTCCTTTCACCGGGCGCTTGCACCAGAAGCCAAAAGTCCGTATTATGTGACCCCTGTAACAACGATTGGAATGCGTATGCCCAGTGATGACGCCATTGAAGTAATCGGAACCGTGGTTAAGGTTCTGCCCGCCA
>CAYSHQ010000323.1:0-3260 GCA_964430835.1 uncultured Lentisphaerales bacterium | reverse complement strand
GTGTTTGACGTGGTTGGCATTCTGGGGGGGTATCTGGTGGGGGTGCAGCTGCTGGGGCTCAGCGCGGGGGCGTACTTTGGCGAGATGAATGCGTACGTGGATCTGGCGGATGTGCTGGGCGGGATCTATAAGTCGATCAGTTTCGGCGGCTTGATCGCCTGGATCTGCTGCTACAAAGGGTATCATGCCGGGTATGGCGCGGAGGGGGTCAGCCGGGCGACTACGCAGGCGGTGGTGGTGGCCTCGGTGCTGATCCTGGTGTGGGATTACTTTATGACCTCGATCTTATTCTGAGGTGAGCATGATTGTGGCAGAAGATTTGTACAAAGGGTTTGACGGGCTTCCGGTGCTGCAGGGGGCCTCGCTGGCCGTGCGCACGGGGGAGATCGTGGCGTTGATCGGGCCGAGCGGGGATGGCAAAAGCGTCTTCCTTAAACACGTGGCGGGGTTGCTGCGGCCGGATCGCGGGCGTGTGCTGTTTGACGGCCAGGACCTGGCGCGCCTGCGGCCGTCGGCGCTGGCGGAGTTGCGCAGCCATTTTGGCTTCCTGTTTCAGGGTGGCGCCCTCTTTGATTCCATGACGGTTTTCGATAACGTAGCCTTCCCGCTGCGCGAGAAGACCCGGCTGCGCGAATCGGAGATCCGGGCGCGCGTGCGTGCCAGCCTCGAGCAGGTGGGACTCGAGGATGTGGACGAGAAATACCCGGCCCAGTTGAGCGGAGGGATGGCCAAGCGCGTGGCGCTCGCGCGGGCGGTAATCCTGGCGCCGACCATCATGCTCTTCGATGAGCCCACGGCCGGGTTAGACCCGATTATCGCCCATGCGATTCTCGACCTGATCGCCAGCATGCAGCGGCGCCTGGGGTTTGGCGGGATTCTGGTCACCCATGAAATTCCGGCTGTTTTCGCCTTTGTGCAGCAGGTCGCCATGTTGTACCGGGGGCGGATGCAGTTCGTGGGCACGCCGCAGGAGCTGATGACCGCGGCGGATCCGATGGTACGGGCGTTCGTACATGGCAGCCTGCCGCCGGGGTTGCTCCCAGCGGGGGACGACACCGGGCGGTGGCAAAACCGCGAGGGGCTGGCGGCAGGAGGTGGCATATGAAGCAGCGCTTTTCTCTGGAGATGGCGGTCGGTGCGTTCATGATCCTGGGCATCCTCTGCCTGACGTATCTTTCCGTGCACCTGGGCGACCTGGCGCTGTTGGGGCGCGGCGGGTATCAGGTGAGCGCCAGGTTTGCCAACGTCGGCAGCCTGCGCGAGGGGGCCCCGGTTGTGATCGCGGGGGTGGAGGTGGGACAGGTGGAGCGCATTGCGCTCGATAACTACGAGGCGCGCGTAGTGTTGCGCCTGCATGCGGGGCTGGTGTTGCACGAGGATGCCATCGCCTCCATCAAAACGCGTGGCTTGATCGGTGAGAAGTATATCCAGATTAGTGCCGGTGCCTCCGAGGTGATCATCCCCGGAGGGGGGCGCATCCGTGAGACCGAGTCGGCGCTCGATTTCGAGGAGTTGATCAGCAAGTACGCTTTCGGTAAGATCTAAGTTGTGTGCGGACGCCTTAGGCGTCTCGTGTTTGGGAAATGCGTGGGCGGGGGTGTGGGTACGGGGCGCGTGCCAGAACCGGTGCGCGGGTCAACTGGGGGGGAGATGTGTATGAGGTATCGCAGATGGGTGTCGTCATTGGTGGTGGCCGGACTTCCCTGGGTGGGGATGACGGGCGAGGCGTTGGATCAGATCCGCCGCTCGACGGACAAAATCCTGGCCGTGGTGCAGGATCCGGCGATGCAGGGCCCGGAGCAGGCCGTTGCGCGTGATCGGCGCGTGCGCAGCCTGATTGATGAGCGCTTTGACTGGGGGGCCATGGCGCGCAGTGCCATGGGGGCGCATTGGAAAACGCTCTCCGAGGCCCAGCGGCAGGAGTTCAGCGGGCTCTTTTCCGAGCTGATAAAAAATAATTACCTCGCCGAAGTGGAGGGGTACTCCGGCGAGACGATTCGCTACAAGAGCGAGACGGTGGAGGGGAAATATGGCGTGGTCAACGTCGTGATCCTCACGTTGCGCGGCACGGATGTCCCGGTCAGCTATCGCGTGTTGCAGAAGGAGTCCGGGTGGTTCGTGTACGACATTACGATCGAGGGGGTCAGCATGGTGAACAACTATCGCAGCCAGATTGGTGCGATTCTGGAACGCTCCAATTATGACGGGCTGGTTGCCAAGCTCAGGGGGCGTATCGCTGAAAACAAGTCCGGCCCGGCACCCGCGCAAGCGGCGACGGGTGAGGAACCGAAAGCCACGGAGCGCAAGCCATGAGAAACGTGCTACGAATGACGCTGTGCGCAGGGCTGGCCGTTGGGCTGCACGCGTGGGGTGGCGCCGGTGAGACCAATGACGTGGTGGATTTGCCGGGGATCGGTGAGCCGGCGGGCGCGGCGTCGGCTGCCATCGAGGTGTCGGACCCGCTCGAGCCGGTGAATCGTGCGTTCTACCATTTCAATGATAAGCTCTACTTATGGGTGCTGCAACCGGTCTCCCAGGGGTATGCATACGTCATGCCGTCGGCGGCTCGCCGGGGTGTGCGGAATTTCTTTCGCAACCTCGCCATGCCGATCCGGCTGGGGAACTGTCTGCTGCAGGGCGATGGCACGGGGGCCTGGGTGGAATGCCGGCGCTTTGCCATCAACACCACCGAAGGGGTGATCGGGTTCGACGATTACGCCAAACGCTGCTGGGATCTGCCTGGGCGTCGCGCTGACTTCGGCCAGACGCTGGGGCGGTATGGCATCGGCCCGTCCATCTATATCAATTGGCCGGTGCTGGGACCGCACTCGGCGCGTGATAGCGTGGGGTATGTGGGGGATTACTTCCTGAATCCGCTTACCTATCTCGTGACGGATCTCCCCCCCAGTGTGGGGATTCAGGCGTATGAGACGGTTAACGACATCTCGTTGCGGCCGGATGAGTACGAACGCTTCAAGCAGGCCGCCATTGATCCCTACCTGGCGATGCGCGACGCCTATTATCAGTATCGGCGGAGCATGGTGGAAGGCGGTGCGGGCGGAGCGACCAATGCGCCGGTCACCTCGACCCGGTGAAGGCGAGGATCCGCTTTGCGGAAGAAGGGGGCAGGGTTCAGGGTTCAGGGGGCAGGGTTCAGGGTTCAGGTGCAGGCCGCGAATGTTGCAGGTGGTGCCCAGGGCGGGGGCGCAATCAATTGGATCGCAATAGGTGTTTGGGTGGAACCGCGAATGCACGCGAAT
>CAYSHQ010000322.1:0-3264 GCA_964430835.1 uncultured Lentisphaerales bacterium | reverse complement strand
CCGCCGATCATGTCCTACGCGGCCAAGTAGCTCGCCAACACGGTGGAATTCAAGAAGACCTCCGTGGTATGCCCCGCCACCGTGGAGCGGGAACTCGGACAGCGCATTGCCCGCCTAGCGATCGACTCCTTCCGCGCCGTGGGCGGCTGGGGGTACGGGCGCGTCGACATCCGGCTGGACGAGAATCAGCAGGCGTACGTTCTGGAAGTCAACTGCAACCCCTGCCTGGAAGAGGATGTGGCCCTGGCGCGTTCCGCCCTGGCCGCCGGGATCAGCTACCCCAAAATGCTGCAGATGATCCTGGACGCCGCCCTGGAACGCCCGCCCTTCGATGTGGACGTCCCCATGCTCCCCGGCCCCACCCCGCGGGGGTAACGCCAGGGAGCGCTACTGATCCAGCGAGAAGCCGCCGCTGTGATTGAATTGGACCGCCATCGCGGTCACCAACGAAGCAACGTCCACGATTCTTTCGGGCTCGTCCCGGCTCTTGGTGCGCAGACTGAGCGTGCGGGCGCGGTCCTCGAGCTTGTCCATGATCATGTCAATCTCTTCCGGGTCCATCCCCGACCAGTGCGAGATGCGCCGCACCAGGGTTTGCCGGCGGCGGCGCAGGAAGACCTGCGCCGGAAGCGAGGGGACGGCGGCGCGGATTTCCGGGAAGACCATCCGCAGCTTGTCGTCCACAAACCCCTGCGCGTTGGCGCGAAACCGCTCCGCGCGGTGCCCGTAGTGATCCGCCAGGGAGATGGTCAGGCCCGAGACCGGTTCCACCAGCGGTCCGCTGGTGCGCAACGGCTGCTTGCGCCGCAACCGCCGCACCAGGCGCTCCACATACAACAACTTCTTCATGGCCGGCCAGTTCTGGTACCGCCGCCGCCACCCGGAGCGGGGGGTCAGCCAGACGGCAAAGGTCTCCGCAAAGTCCTCATCCGGGTGTTTCTGCGCATAGGTGGTACGATGCAGGCGCCCGTGCGCGATGTTCCGGACAAAGTGACGGCTGTACGGGTCGGGGTCGAAGGCATCCCGGTAGGCCTGGTGGAACCGCCCGAAGGTCTGCGTCCACTCCGGATCCTCCCAGAGCCGGTACGCATAGTTGATGGCATGCCCCCCTTCATGCCTCAAATATTGCATGAAGTCCGCGTTGGTCTCACTCTCGCCGGTCTGCTCCTCCTCGATCCGCATCAACCGCTTGTCCGCCCAGTAGAACGGGATGCCGATAATGGGGACCTCATTGGGGCACCCCCAGCTGTCCGAGAGGTAGAAGCGCGGCTGGTAGACGATGCCGTGCGCCTTGAACTCCGCCTCGAGCTGGCGCAGGCACGGTTCGATCGGCGCCCCCTTGAGCCGGAGCCCCAGGTCACAAATCCGCGTGTTGAGCAGTTCGTAACGGACTGTCTCCCACGCATTGATGACGGATCGCAAACGTGCAGCGGCCATGGCTTGTCCCGCCTGCCGGGCTTACTCCACCCACGACCGGCCCAGGCTGGCAAAGGGAGTAGGTTAGCCCCCCCAAGCCGCCAAAGTCAATGTTGTTACTGCTTTTCGCTGATATAATAGGAGAGGTTCCGCGTGAGGCGGACGCGCCCGTTGGGGAGCAGGGGGACATGGCGCCCCAGGAAGTCATGGGCTTTACCGACCGGGAACGGGGCGGTGATCTGCTGCGGCTCGCCGTCCGTCCACCCGGCTAGCAGCGGAGGGTGCCCGGGGCGATCAAACAGCAGGACAAAATTGTGCTGGTCATCCCCGGTGCGCAACCGGCACACGAAACGCCCCCCTTCCAGCAGGGCGATCATGGTCTGGATGGCCACCGCGCAGATGTTGCGCTCCGCCAGCTCCATATACGGATCGAGCAGGAAGGTCGCCCGGTTGACCATGCCGGCGCTGACGGCCAGGATCACCCGGCGCACCACCATCCCGGCAATCCGTTCCCTGGCGACCGGATCGCACCCGGCGGGCTGGGGCGGGAAGATCAGGTGCAGGCGCGCCTGCGGCGCGTGGGGGGTCATGGCATTCGCCAGCAGGATCTGCCGCAGAAAGAGGTGCTCGCCGCCGACGCTCTCAAGCTCCTGCCACGGTGCAGCTTGCAGCGTCATGCCATCCCACGCGACCCCTTCCGGCAACAACTGCCGCACCGTCTTGAGGGCCGCCAGATCATCGCCCTGGTTGACCGCCGGCGCCAGGAGCGCCACGCCAGGATAATCCCGGTGGAGGCGGGCCACACCCTCATAGAGCAGCCGCAACGCCTTGAGGTCGGTATGCTCCTTAGCCAGGGAATGCAGGCTCCCCCCCAGCTGCAGGAACTCCAGCTGCCATCCTGTCTGTGATAAAAGCCACTGGCAGAACTGGTTCCAGCTATCAGGCGGCGCGCCGAACCGCGGCGAGATGATGGCGGAGATGCGGCAGTTCTCCGCGTGCAGGTTATGAATGGCGGAGAGGATCCGCCCCTGCTGCAGGTCGGAGCTGTTCTGGTCGAGCGGGAAGACCACCTGCGCGACCCCCAGCGAACGCAGCCAGGTAAGTTCCTGCTGCAGACCGGAAGGCGCCGCCAGGTAGCCGATGGAGAAGAAGCGCGTGAAACGCACCGGATGCCGAAATAGACGGCGGCGGCAGCTGTTGGCCATGCGCAGCAGCGGCAGGCGCCCGGCACGAAAAGCCGTCAGGCAGAGCGGGAAGAAGGGGTGCCAGGCCGGCTGATACCCGGTGTCGCCCCCGCCGCTCTCCGTTTCCCCCCCCGTGCGGCCGAGTTCAATCCACTCGCGGGTATGGCGTCCCCGCGCGGAGGGGAGCCCCTCGCGGGACCGCCGGTCCAGGTCCGGGCGTGTGCCATAGCAATCCGGGTTCATGTCTTCTTCTTCTTGGGCGCAGGGATCGGGCGCCCCAGTTGCTTCAGCACCTTCTGCAGATCAAGCCAGGCGTCCTGCTTGGAGTCGGGATAGCGCAAGAGGCGCGAAGGGTGGAAGGTCGGCATCAGCGGGAGCCCATGGAACGTGGTCCAAACCCCCCGCAGACGGGAGATGTTGCTGCTGCTCTCCGTGAGCAGCCCCGTCACAACCGAAGCACCCAGCGCCACCAGCACCCGCGGACGAATGGCGGCAATCTGGGCGCGAAGGTACGGCAGACAGGCCTGCATCTCCGGCGCGGTCGGATGGCGCCCCGCCGGCGGGTGGCATTTGCACAGGGTGGTGATGAAGACCTCCTCGCGGGTATACCCCATGGCTTCAATCATGCGCGTCAGCAACTCGCCGCTGGCGCCCAGGAAGGCCG
>CAYSHQ010000321.1:0-3273 GCA_964430835.1 uncultured Lentisphaerales bacterium | reverse complement strand
AACCCTGACACCTGACACCTGACACCTGACACCTGACACCTGCTCTGAACCCTGAACCCTGACACCTGACACCTTATTCCGTCTTCTTCACGTATGGTTGCAGCACGGCTTCATCCACGACTTCGGCACCGGTTTCGGACTGGATGCGGGCGAGGTCGAGGCCGTGTTCCTGCGCTAGGCGGCGTGCGCGCGGCGTGGCACGGATGCGCGTGGCAGGTGGTGCCGCTGTGGCAGGTGGTGGTGTGGCAACTGTTGGGGCGCGAGGTGCGGCGGGCTGAGTGTCGGCCGCGGCGCGGTATTTTGCCAGCAGCGCCTGGTTGTGCGCGGCGGCGCTCTCATCGGTTTCGCCCGGCGCACCGAGCAGCGCGAGAATGTAGCCGGAAGGGACGACGCTTTTAGGGGCGGCCAGGATCGCCAGCAGGGTGCCGCTGTCGATGGCTTCGAGGTCAAATGTGGCCTTGTCCGTGGTCAGTTCGGCCACGATTTCGCCGCGCTGGACGGTATCGCCAGGGGCTTTGCGCCAGGCGGTGATGGTGACATCCACGATGTTGGCGTCCAGATGGGGTACGGTCAGGCGTGTGATCATAGGCTAGAACTCCTTGTCTGCAACGGGGAGCGTCAACGGCAGGTTGTCTGGTACCGGGTTGGTGGTAGGCGGAATGGGGAAGAGGTAGGCGGGGCTCAGGTTGCCGGCGCGATCAGCCACGCGCAGGTTCAGCCAGGGGGGTTGATCGGCGGGCAGGGTGAGACAAGCCGGGCGCAAGGCGGTATTCGTGGAGGTACCGTGGTTCTGCCAGATGATCCCTGCCACGCCGCTGGCATCATAGGCTTTGCAGGTGATGAGGTCGTTGGTCTTCCAGGGTGCCAGGATGGCCATGCTGCGGATCTGGAAGGTGAAATTGGTGCGGGCCGGAAAGGCAAGGGCGAGCTCCTGCAGGGGGCAGGCGTTGGTTAGCTGGAGTTGTTCGCGCAGCAGGTCGCGCACGTTGACCAGGATCTCATTCCACTGGCCGGGGCGCCAATCCATGCGGCCAAACACAAACCGCTGCGTATTGGTGTCCGTCAGGTTGCAAACAAGGGTGTCTCCGTTTTTGGGCTTATTGGCGTAGGCGGGGAGCGCGGCGGCGGGGCGTAGTTGCAGGTCGAAGGGGGCCTGTGGATCCTCCCGTTCTGCGGTGGTGCGCAGGTTGATGGCCAGCCAGGGGAAGGTTTCCGGATTCCAAGAGCCCCGATAGACCAGCGATGAGACCTCGCCGGTTGGGCAGCGGAAGGACTGCAGATAAACGCCGTCTTGCAGGACCGGGTCGGTGAGCGCGAAGCCGGGCGTTTTCTGGAAGAAGTTCTGTTTAGCGCGGAGCTGTGGTTGTATGGCGAGGATATTCGCGGGGGTTGGCAGGGGGAGCACGGTGGGCGGCCGCTGGTCGGCGGCGAAGTCGAGCCGGAGCGGGACGGTACAAGGGGGGGCGGCATTGCTGGCGCCATCCTGAATGCCAGCGAGTGTCAGCGCCAGCAGTGTGCCGTTGGTGCTGGTGTTGAGGGTCTTGCGCAACAGCCACGGCCAGTCGACTTCCAGCGTCCAAGTGCCATTGCTGTAGATGGTCTGGCCGTTGTCGTTGGCGAGGTTGAGGGGGCGGTCGTGGCAGGTCAGGGCGAGGCTGCGGCTGAAGATCGGCGCCGGGGTGTTGGTCATCGTGAAGGAGAGGCAGGTGCCGTTATAGCGCTCGGGGGTGTCGCGGATGGTGGCGCTGATCTGCGGCGGCTGGCGCACCAGCAGGAAGGGGATGTCGTACACGTCGGACCAGGTGCCGTGGATCTGACGCGCCTGCAGGCAGAGATGGTGAATGCCGTCCGGCAGGGACGCCAGATCGGGCATGACGAGTTGCTGATTGGTAATGCTCTGCCAGGAGACGGCGGGGGTGCTGGTTGCGCTGCGGACGCTCCAGGGTTCGGCACCGGCGGCCAGCGTGTAGCGGATCTCGGCCAGTTGCGGGGTGGTGGTGAATTGCGGGCGGAAGGTGAGGGGGCGGTTGGGGCCCACGATCGGGCCGCTGGCGATATTATCCAGCGCGATGGTGCTGTAGCGGCCGGTCTGGTCCGTGCGGCTGCGGGAGCCTAGGGTCAATTCCTTAGGTTGGAGGGCGAAGCCGCTGCGCAATGGCACGCTGCAGACGATGGATGGCACCGGCGCGCCGAGCCAGGTATGCCAGGCGCGGTCGAGGAGCGCGGTGGTGCCGCCGGTCGCGGCCGGCAGGCCGAAATTCTCGGAGAAGGTAAAGTTGAAGCGCCCGGATGTCAGGGAGGCCTGTGCCAGGTGGTCGCCGCGGTAGCGGAATTGGAGCAGTGGCGTGGTCTCGAGGTCGAAGCGGGAGAGCATGGTTCCATTGAGGCGATTGTTTGGCAGGCCATTGTTTTGGAAACGGAGATAGGCACCCTGCTGCGGATCGGGGGTGATGAGCGAGGCTTGGTCGGCGCGCCCGGCAACCGAATAGTCCTCGAAGGTCTGGATGCCGCCATTGGGTAGTTCACAGGTGAGCAGCAGGGGTGGTTGGCTGGTGTATATCTGGGCCGGTGGGAGGCGCTGCTGGAAGGTACGCCCGTCGGAGAGTTGCAGGCGCAGGACGCCATTGCTCGCGCTTTGCGGGGGGGTGGGGCGCGGCAGGAGCACCAAATAGTCGTTGCCCGCCAGCACCCCCCGAACGGGATTTTCGTCGACCCAGGCACCCCGTGGCGGCAGTAAGGGGTTGGGCCAAGGAGTGGTGGCGGTGACGCGTACGGTATTTGGTAGGAGGGGGTCGCGTTGCGCGACCAAGCCCAAATCAGTCTCGGAGCGCGCCACCCACGCCACCGTGGGTTGGCGTGCATCCATGGTGGCGGGCAGGCGCAGGGTATGGCGCTGCCCCGCCGGGTGTTGGATAACATGGTCGGCGAACGAGACCAGGCCGGTCTCGGTGACGGTCGGTCCGGTGATGGTTGGTTGCGCCGCGAGAATTTCGTGGAAGTTGCGGATGGCATACCACGCGCCCGGCGGGTTGCCGTCCAAGCCTTGCTGAATATCGCTGGGCTGGAGATTGCCAAAGCCATCCAGCCGCACTACGCGATCCGTCTGCAAGGCCTCCACCGGTAGCCACACATCGACCGGGGTCCAGATGAATTGGTTCGGGCGGGCTTGCGCGGGGGAGGCTGGCGGGGGCTGCGCGAGGCGACCGGCGAGGCGGCGCTCTCCGCGGGGATCGTCGGAACCGCAGCGGACGAAGGAATAGGCGGCGCTGGCGG
>CAYSHQ010000320.1:1200-3287 GCA_964430835.1 uncultured Lentisphaerales bacterium | reverse complement strand
AACCGTTCCGCTATCTGGCGCACAACGGCGAGATCAACACGCTGCGCGGCAATCTAAACTGGATGAAGGCCCGCGAGCAGTCGTTTGCGTGCGACGCCTTCGGTGCAGATATCAAACGCATATTTCCCGTGATCGACCCGAACGGCAGCGATTCGGCCTCGCTGGACAACGTTTTGGAGCTGCTGGCAAAGGCTGGACGAACGCTGCCGCACGCCATGATGATGCTGATCCCGGAAGACTGGGGGCTCAAGTATCCGGCTGGCCCCGATCAGAAAGGGTTCTTTGAATATCATGCCGGCTTGATGGAACCTTGGGATGGCCCGGCTACCGTGGCGTTTACGGATGGCGATGTGGTTGGCGCCATTCTGGACCGCAACGGATTACGCCCGGCGCGCTATACCATTACCAAATCCGGCTTCATGGTGTTGGCCTCGGAAGCGGGCGTGCTCGAGATCCCGGCCGAGGAAGTCGCCGAGAAGGGCGCGTTGCGACCGGGACAGATTATCGCCGTGGATCTGCTGCAAAATCGCGTACTGAAGAATGCGGAGATCAAAAGCCACCTGGCCCGGCGTCAACCGTATCGCCGCTGGGTGGAAGAGCATCGTATTTCCATTCAAGGGCTATTTGGAGCCGTGGCGCCGGTGGTGCCCGATCATGCGACGCTTTTGGCGCGGCAGAAATTGTTCGGCTATACACGCGAGGATGTGGGCGTGCTGCTGGAGCCGATGGCTTCGAAAGGACATGAGGCGGTGGGGTCCATGGGGCATGATGTGCCGCTCGCCGTACTCTCGGAAAAGACGCAGTTGCTCTTTCACTATTTCAAGCAGCTGTTTGCCCAGGTGACCAATCCGCCGATTGATCCCATTCGCGAAGAATTGGTCATGTCCCTGATGACGTTCATCGGCAATCCACCGAACATTCTGTCCGAAGTGCCGACGCATGCGCGACTGCTCAAGTTGCGCCATCCGGTGCTCGTAAATGAGGATATGGCGCGTATTCGTAGCCTCAATCTGCCCGGCTTCCACGCCAAGACCCTGCCCGTCGGCTTCCCGGCGCAGGGGGATGGTGAAGCGCTGGCAGCGGCCTTGCGGCTGCTGGCTTCGCGCGCGGAGGCGGCGGTAGGCAATGGGGAAACTTTGCTGATCCTGAGTGATCGCAATCTCCCGTCGGATGAGGCGCCGATACCGTCGCTACTGGCCGTCTCGGCGGTCAATCGGCATCTGATCGAGCGTGGGGTGCGCACCAGCGTGGGGCTGTTGGTCGAGTCGGGCGATCCTCGGGAGGTGATGCATCTGGCCTTGCTGCTGGGGTATGGCGCGACGGCGGTGAATCCGTATCTGGCGTTTGAAACCGTCGCTCAGATGGCCGAGCGCGGCGAACTAACCGCCGAGCTCACGTCGGCCAAGGCCATTGAGAATTATGTTGCGGCGCTCTGCGAAGGGCTGCGCAAGATCATGTCGAAGATGGGGATTGCTACGCTGCGCGGCTATCGTGGTGCCCAGGTATTCGAGGCGATTGGCATCAGCCGGCAGGTGGTGGAGGCGTTCTTTACCGGAACCGCCTCGCGCGTTGACGGTATTGGGCTGGATGAGATCGCTGCGGAAGCCAATGCGCGCTGGTCGGCCACCTATGTGCCAGCCGGTGCGGTGTCGCCCCTGCTTCCTTCCGGGGGGCAGTATCGCTGGCGACAGGACGGCGAACGTCATCTCTGGACGACGGAAACCATTGCAAAATTGCAGCAGGCGACACGCACGAACAATTATCCCTTGTTCCGGGAATACGCGCAACTGATCAATGAGCAGACCTTACGGCAGAGTACGTTGCGTGGTCTCTTCCGCTTCAAGGCCACCATCCCTGTGCCTCTTGAAGAGGTGGAGCCTGCCGAAAACATCATGCGACGCTTTGTGACCGGTGCTATGTCTTACGGCTCCATCAGTCGTGAAGCGCATGAGTCGATTGCCATTGCCATGAACCGGATTGGTGCGCGCAGCAACAGCGGGGAGGGGGGCGAAGATCCGGCCCGCTACCGACTCGATGCCAATGGGACAACCGCTGCAGCGCCATCAAGCAGGTGGCCAGTGGTCGGT
>CAYSHQ010000320.1:0-1190 GCA_964430835.1 uncultured Lentisphaerales bacterium | reverse complement strand
CGGCGTGACGGCCGAGTATTGCGTGAACGCCAAGGAACTGCAGATCAAGATCGCGCAGGGCGCAAAACCCGGGGAAGGGGGGCAACTGCCGGGCCATAAGGTCAATGAAGAAATTGCGCGGGTGCGCCATTCCACACCGGGCGTGACGCTCATTTCACCGCCGCCGCATCACGATATCTATTCGATCGAAGACATCAAACAGTTGATCTACGATTTGCGTAGCGTAAACCCGGCTGCGGAAGTATCCGTCAAGCTCGTCTCGGAACTTGGGGTAGGTACGATCGCCGCTGGCGTGGCCAAGGCGGAAGCGGATCGCGTGCTGATCAGTGGTTATGACGGCGGTACGGGCGCCTCGCCCCTCTCCTCGATCAAGCATGCTGGCGCGCCGTGGGAACTCGGCCTGGCCGAAACCCACCAGACGCTGCTGCTGAATGATCTGCGCGATAAGATCAAGGTGCAGGTGGATGGGCAGATCAAAACCGGGCGCGATGTGATTATCGGCGCATTGCTCGGTGCCGAGGAGTTTGGCTTTGCCACGGCCGCACTGATCTGCATGGGTTGCGTCATGATGCGCAAGTGCCATCAAAACACGTGCCCGGTAGGGGTCGCCACGCAGGATCCAAAACTGCGCAAATGCTTCCAAGGCAGTCCGGATTATCTGGTGAATTTTGCGCGCTTCCTGGCCGAAGAAGCGCGGGAACAGCTCGCGCAGTTGGGGTTCCGCACATTGGACGAGGCGATCGGACGCGTGGACCTGTTGGAAATGAATGACGCCATCACCTTCTGGAAGGCGCGCGGGTTGGATTTCTCCCGTATCTTCTACCGCCCAAATACCCAGTCGCCCATGCGGTGCGTGCAGCCACGCCAGCATAACCTGTCGCAAACCCTCGATGCCCAGTTGCTGCCGCGGCTGGCCGCCGCCATTGAGTCCGGCACCCGCATCGAGATCCGGCAGGAAATACGCAATGTGCATCGCACCTTTGGCACCATGCTCTCAGGCGTGATTGCCAAGCGCCATGGCCATGCCGGCTTGCCCGACGACACCATTACGATCCGCTTGCAGGGTACGGCGGGGCAGAGTTTTGGCGCGTGGTGTGCCCATGGGGTGACGCTGGAGTTGACCGGCGAGGCGAATGACTACGTGGGCAAGGGTCTTTCCGGTGGCAAGATTGTGGTCAAGGCACCGGATG
>CAYSHQ010000319.1:0-3332 GCA_964430835.1 uncultured Lentisphaerales bacterium | reverse complement strand
CGCAGCTACGCCAGCCGCCCAGGTGGCCGCCCTGCGGGCCGTCATTCCCGCTGGCGCAAAACAGGTAGGCCTGGCCGGGATCGGCACCATCCGTACGGATTTCAGCCAGAGTAGCGGCCGCGCCGCCGGCAAGCTTGCGCTGGTTACCGGTGCGGCACAGGGGTTCGGTTGCGAGATCGCCAGTGACTTGGCGGCGCAGGGTGCCTGGGTGGCGCTGGCGGATGTCAATGTGGACGGTGCCCGCGCCGCAGCCGAGCGCATCAATGCCGCCTGCGGCTGCGCGACCGCCATCGGCGTAGCCATGAATGTGACTGACCCAGCCTCCGTGCAGAGCGCGCTGAACACCGTGGTCACCGCCTTTGGCGGCCTGGACCTGCTCGTCGCCAACGCCGGCGTACTGCGTGCCGGCAGCGTCAAGACCATCAGCGCTGCGGATTTCGATTTCGTCACCAACGTAAACTACAAGGGGTACTTCCTCTGCGTACAGGCGGCGGCCCCGATCATGGCGCTGCAACACCTCGCCTGCCCGCAAGCCTGGTTCGATATCATCCAGATCAACAGCAAGTCCGGGCTGCAGGGATCCAATCGCAACGGCGCCTATGCCGGCAGCAAGTTCGGCGGCATCGGCCTCACCCAGAGCTTCGCCATGGAACTGGTGGAGGACGGCATCAAGATCAACGCCATCTGCCCGGGTAACTTCTTCGATGGCCCGCTCTGGTCTGACCCAAAAAACGGCCTATTTGCGCAATATCTGCGCACCGGCAAAGTCCCGGGTGCGCAGAGCGTGGCCGATGTCAAACGGTTCTACGAAGCCAAGGTACCGATGGGGCGCGGTTGCACCACGCCGGATGTCATGCGCGCCATCTACTACCTCTGCGAACAACACTACGAGACCGGGCAGACGCTCCCGGTCACCGGCGGGCAGGTGATGCGCTAAGCTACAGGATGCTCAGCGCATCCACGTCCAGCGCCAAGGCCACATCCGCCGGGAGCCGGGCTTCGGCCACCGCCTGCTGCACCACCGGGTGGATGCTGGCCATGGCCACGGCACGCAGCAGAATCTGATACCGGAACTCCCCCTTGGCCTTGGCGCGCGGCGCAGGCAGAGCGTCGGAAACATCTACGACCACCCCCGGCGGCAGTCCGGCAGCGGCGGGCTGAGTGCCCCTCTGCCCCGCCGCCTGATGCTGCGCCAGGGCTTGCAGCCGTTCCGCCAGTTTGGTCGCGACAAACGACACCTTCTCTTCGCTGGCCCCTCGCAGCGTCAGGCAGACCATGCGCGTGTAGGGCGGGAAACCACCGCGCTGGCGCTCGGCCAGTTCACCAGCGGCAAACGCTTCGAAATCCGCCGTTTCTGCCGCCACCACGGCGGGGTGTCGCGGGGTATAGGTCTGGATGATGACTTCCCCGGGAATATCGCCGCGCCCGGCCCGCCCGGAAACCTGCGCCAGTAATTGGAACGTGCGCTCGCCCGCGCGGAAGTCGGGCAGATGCAGGCTCATGTCAGCCGCCAACACCCCCACCAGCGTAACACTAGGAAAATGCAGCCCCTTGGCAATCATCTGCGTCCCCAGCAGAATGTCGGCACGCCCCCGCCGGAACGTATCGAGGATCTCATCGTGGCTGTGCCGCCGGGCTGTGACATCGGCATCCATGCGTGCCACCCGCGCCTGCGGACAGCATTTGTTCAGGATCATCTCCACACGTTGCGTCCCAAACCCGACGTACTTAAACGATGGATCCTGGCACCCGGGGCAAACGGCGGGCACCTGCCGGAAATCGCCACAGGTGTGGCAGCGCAAACAGGTGTCCGCCTGATGATACGTAAACGCCACGGCACAGGCTTCACAGGTTGCCACAAAACCGCAGTGCGGGCATTGCAGCGACGTGGCATAGCCGCGCCGGTTCAAGAAGAGGATGACCTGCTCCCCCTGCGACAACCGGTTCTGAATGGCCTCCAGCAGCACGCTGGAAAAGACCTGCACATGCCCGGCCTTGGCCATCTCAATGCGCATATCGACCACGCGCACCTCCGGTCGCGGCCGGTTGTCCACCCGGCAGACCATGCGCGCCAGATGGTACTTGCCGCGCTGGGCGTTATGCCAGGTTTCCATGGCCGGCGTGGCGGAGCCGAGGAGCACGGCGCACTGTTCGAGGCGACCCCGCATGACAGCCACATCCCGGGCATTATAGCGCGGCGCTTCATCCTGCTTGTAGCTGGGCTCATGCTCCTCATCGACTACGATCAAACCTAGACGTGTCACCGGCGCAAACACGGCCGAGCGCGGACCGACGACCACCCGCGCCTCGCCCGTGCGAATCCGGTGCCATTCGTCAAAGCGCTCGCCGTCACTCAACGCGCTATGCAGCACCGCCACCTGCGGGCCGAACCGCCCGGCAAAGCGCTGCACGGTCTGCGGCGTCAGGGCAATTTCCGGCACCAGAACAATCGCGCCGCGCCCTTGCGCCAGCACATGCGCAATCCCCTGCAGATAGACTTCGGTTTTGCCGCTATTCGTGACGCCCAGTAACAGCAGCGCCCGCGGCGACGGGTCATCGCACAGCGCTTTCACCTGCGCCAGCGCCGTGGCTTGCTCCGGCATGAGCGACAAAGGCTGCGTCGGCAAGACGGCACGATTCGCCATGGGATTGCGCCGCATGGCACGCTCCGCCAGCGTGATGACCCCAACGGCCGCCAGCTTACGCAGCAGCTCCGGTGTGCAGTGGAATTCCCGGCAGATCGTAGCCGCCCAGCCGCCGCCCACCTGCCGGATCTGGGCCAGGATCTCGGCCTGCCGAGTGGTGAGTTTGGGATCGGTCGCCTCCGTCCGATCAGACTGATCAGGCAGATCCACAAAGAGCTGTTCCTTAGCCCGCGCGCCCTCCGCGCGCACCGGCGCCGGCAACGCGCTACGAATGGCCGCCTCCAGCGACGCACCATAATACCCCGCCAGCCACTGCAATAGCTTCAGCAGCGGCTCGGTCAGGAAAGGGTGCTCTCCCACAATCCCCTCGATGCTCTTCAGCGCTCGGGCCGGTGCAATCCGCTCCCCCAGCAGATCCGTCTGATTCGCCGGATCAGTCGGATCAGTCGGATCAGGCTGTGCCACCACCTCCACGACATACCCCGTGACAGTACGCGGACCGAACGGCACGCGCACGCGCGTGCCCGGCACCAAGCGCGCTCGCAGCGCGTCCGGCACGGCATAATCAAACAGGCGATCCACCGCCGCAGCCACTGTGACACGGGCAATCATAAAAAAAATCGGCGCACCCAGATCGGATGCGCCGACTACCTGTTATAGGCTTGTTTCGCCCACAATCACGGGGCC
>CAYSHQ010000318.1:0-3335 GCA_964430835.1 uncultured Lentisphaerales bacterium | reverse complement strand
ATCGCCCTCGACCGCCTCACCGGCAGCCCGGCCGACCTCGTGGTCAACGGCAAGCGCGTCGGCCAGGGCGACGTCGTCGTGGTGGACGAGAACTTCGGCATCCGCATCACCAAACTGCTCAAGCCCGAGGAACGCCTCGACGCCCTCTAAGAGCCGATTCAAAAAATCTGTGGCCTGTACCGGGGTAGGGCGGGGCCGCCGGACCCGCCGCAAGCGAGAGAGATGCTTTTCGGATAGGCGCTAGGCCGAAAACAGCTCCTTCAACCCGGCCGGCGGACGGCACGGTCGGCGCGTGGTGGCATCCACAAACCCCAGCACCGTGTACCCGGTCGCCAGCAGTTCGCCGGCGGCGTTGCGCACTTCATATTCAAAACGCAGCCGTACCGTGGCAGGTTCCCGCACGATCGTCTTTACGCTCAGCAGGTCGTCATAGCGTGCCGGCCGCAGATAGGTTAGATGCGCCTCCACCAGCGGCAGCATAATCCCAGCCGCCTCCAACCCGGCATAAGACCAGCCATAGGTGCGCAACGCCTCGGTGCGCGCCTGCTCAAAGTACTGCAGGTAGTTCCCATGCCAGACCACCCCCATCTGGTCCGTCTCCGCATACCGCACGCGAATCTGCGTCTCATGTTCCAAGGGCAACATACCACCATACCTCCACGTCGGCTACGCCGTCAGCATGCTTTGCAACGCCTCGCCCACTTCCCGGGCGAAGCGCCGACCATCACAGAGCGGCGAAGCCGCCATGGCCGTACGCAACCCACGCCGCAACCCCGCCAGCTGCTGCGCATCCGAAGCCAGATAGAGCGCCTTGGCCACGAACTGCTCGTCCGTAGTCGCCGCGAAGGCCCCTAGTCCCACCTGCGCCAGTAACGATGCGCCCACACGGGCATGATGAACCGCCCCAACGCGAGTGACCACCGGCACGCCCATCCAAAGCGCCTCGCACGTCGTCGTGGTGCCGTTGTAGGGCACGGTATCGAGCGCGATGTCAATCTCGCCATAGGCGGCCAGATGCGCGGTCGTCCCTTCGATCTGGGTGCGCAGGTCGAGTCGCGAGGCCTCAATCCCTTCCGCAGCAAAGAGCCCCGCCACATGACCCGCCGTCTGTGAATTACCCAACGAACGCGCCTTGAGCAGCAGGCGCGCACGCGGCAAAGCCTTAAGAACCTGCGCCCAGAGCCGCACGGTTTCAGGCTGAATCTTGGCGGCGTTGTTGAACGAACCGAAAGTCACATAGCCGCGGGACATCATGGGCGGATCTTTCGGCACGGGCGCATCACGGGCCCCCAGATAGCAAAGAAATCCGCCGGGCAGCCGGATGAGTCGTTCCGTATAGTACGCTTCGGCGCCGACTGGATCAGTGATCGCGTCGGTCAACCGGAAGTCCATGGCAGGCAGCCCCGTGGTGGCCGGATAGCCCAACCACGAGACCTGCCGCGCGGCCGGATGCGCCGCGAAGAGACGCAAGCGACAGTTGCCGGTATGGCCCGCCAGATCAAAAAGGATATCTATGCCATCGGCCCTGATCTGCGCGGCAACCTCCGCGTCGGAGCGGCCGAAAATCGGAATATACCGATCGGCATGTTGCTGAAAGAGCGCGGTGACCTGATCGGCGCTGGCAACATCACCATAGCACCACACCTCGAACCGCTCCCGTGCAAGCTCCGCCACCAGCGGCAGGGCAAAATAAGCCACAGAGTGTAGCTTGAAATCGGGAGAAAGAAATGCCACACGGATTCTTTCTTGAGACGCTCGCTCCCGCGGCGGATCGACCGCCACCCCTTTAGTCAGCATGGCCGTAACCGCCTCATGCTCCTGCCGGATGCGAACGCCATCTGTTTCGTGGTAGAGCATCGTGAGCAGCAGATTACTGCCAGCGGCGTGGTCGGTGGGATTGCGCGCCAAGACCCGCCGGGTAAGCGCCTCCGCCTCGCGCGTGCGCCCCTGCAACAACAGGCAGTGTGCCAGACTGACCCATGCATCGAGACACTCAGGCTGCCTTTCCAGCACACGTCGCAGCACCACTTCGGCCTCGCTGATGCGGTTCATCTTATTGAGCGCGACCGCGTAGCTGGTGAGCGCCAGGTGATCCTGCGGATCCCGCGCGAGGATGGCCTCGAACTGCACCATCGCATAATGGATTCTTCCCGCCAAGCGGAGCGCCGTGCCATACTGGTATCGCACCGCCGCATCGGCGGCCGCGGGCCCTTGCAGCGCACTCTCAAACAGCGCCATCCCCTCGTGAAAGCGCCCGGCCTCTCCCGCCGCGACCGCTTCCGCGACGACGCTTTTATATGCTACCCATTCCCTGCGCTGCCCGGCCGTGCGCGCCGCCTGCAAGATCGTATGCAGGCGATGACTCAGCATATGCCCGCCCAGGACGAACTCCGAGCGCGCTTGCACCCCCGCCATGCCCATGCGATCAAAGTTCGCCACGGCCTGCGTAATGGCCGCCCGGATGGTCGGCAGTTCGAAATTGTCAATCCGCACGATTCCCAGGCGCTCCTGCAGCTCGGGCGCAAATAGCTGATCAAAATCCGCAATCATGCGGGGCACGATGACCACCAGACCCGCCAGCAACGCCTCGAACAACTGTGGCACGAGCTCCCGATCCGACGGCAAGATCAAGGCACATTTGTGCCCCAACAACTCCGTCAGGCGTGCGCGGTGCGCCTGGCTCAAATCAAATCCCTGGTCGTCTGCTAATCGCGGCAACGCCAGTTCCGTCCGCAACTGCGCCACCAATGCCGCGCGCGGCGCCTCCAGGCCGTCCGCGTAACTAAGCAGTAGCTGATCCGAGCGGGGGGGTCCGGCCAGTTCGGCCAAGAGCGCCCGCGCCTCCGGCCCAGTCCAGTGCGCCACACCGAGGGGCACAGGTTTGCCCTGCGGACAGTTCAGGTTACTGAGATAGGCGGCCGTATAGGCGTGCGCAGGGAAATGCATGTCACACGCCATCACCGTCTTGAGGTTATCCGCGTGTGCTAGATGGCTCTCCCATAGCCACGCCACAATGATCATCTTCGGGTGGCGCTGACGGTACTCCTGCACCCGGGTAGACAGATCCGCGCCAGAAGCCGTCAGAATCAATAGATCCACCTTAGTCCAATTCTGGACCGCGTCATGCGGCACATATTCGCACCCATCCAGGGCGGCCAGGTCCGGGTCAGATCCGGAGGCAAAATGATGCACCGCGCTCGGATCCATCGCTGGCACCCAAGTCCACCGAATCACCGCCCGCCGATTCAGCTTCAGAAACATCGCGGCCAACTGTTCGGCCCGTGGGCACGCCCCCGACCCTGACGCACGACCTGCATTACCGCTCATCCTAACAC
>CAYSHQ010000317.1:0-3336 GCA_964430835.1 uncultured Lentisphaerales bacterium | reverse complement strand
CATGCCTGCGCGAGGTTGGCCAATCTTCCAGTCTTCCATTCTTCCAACTCCCGCAATTTGAGGGGAGCCCCCTGCGCTTTCGTGCCGGGCAGGTGCGTGGTATCATGGCGGGCGCCAGGAAGGAACAGCCATGTCGAGCAATTGTACAACGAGTACGCGTGAAGAGAGCGTTTTCTCCAAGCCAGCCTGGATCCGGGTGCGTGTGTCGGAAGGCGCGGCGTATCAGGAGACGCTGAACCGCTTGCGCACGCACCACCTGCATACTGTCTGCGAAGAGGCGCTCTGCCCCAATCGCTCTCATTGCTGGTCTCACGGCCGCGCCACGATCTTGATTCTGGGCGACCGCTGTACGCGACGCTGCCGCTTCTGTCATGTGGATAAACGCGACGTGCCGCCGCCGGATCCGTCCGAGCCCGCCCGGGTGGCGGCCGCGGTGCAGGCCAGCGTTCTGCGGGAGGTGGTCTTGACGTCGGTTACGCGTGACGACCTGCCCGACGGCGGGGCGGCGTTGTGGGCCGAAACAGTCCGGCGCGTGCGGGAGGCCGTCCCCGGCATTCTGGTCGAGGTGCTGGTGCCGGACTTTGGCGGCCAAGCCGCGGCCGTGCAGCATGTGTGCGCGTCGCAACCGGCCGTCTTCGGGCATAACCTGGAGACCGTGCCGCGCCTCTACCCGGAAGTGCGCCCGGAGGCCGTATATACCCGTTCGCTGGAGGTGCTGCGCCTGGCCGCGGCCGCCGGGCAGATCACCAAGACCAGCCTGATGCTTGGCATGGGCGAGACGCGCGGCGAGATCGAGGCGACGCTGCGCGACGCGCGCGCCGTGGGTGTGCGCATCCTGTATGCCGGGCAGTATCTGCAGCCCACGCGGGCGCACCTGCCTGTGGCGCGCTACTTGCCACCGACGGAGTTCGAGGAGATCGGCACCTGCGCGCGGCAACTCGGCTTCGACTTCGTGGCCAGTGCCCCGCTGGTGCGCAGCTCGTATCATGAGGACGGCCAGTCCGCGTTGGTACGGCAGCTGGTCGCGGGGGCGGGGAAATGAGTTTGAGAACCGGCATGATCCGCTCGAATCTGCGCCCGGAGATGATGTCGTCCCTCATTTTTGCTGGGCTGTGGAATGCCACGACCTGGCCAGGCGCCTGGCCGGCCTTAGGCGCATTGTGCGGCTGGCACCCACCGCTGGAGGCGGCACGTGCGTATACGCCCTTGCTCTTTCCGGTGATTGGTGTTTGGCTGCTCGCTGCGGCGGGACACGCCGTGTGGGCCTTCTGGCAGTTTGGTTCGGCCGTTTTACGCCTGAACCCGGAAACCGGCGTGATTGGTCACGCGCTGCGAGGAACCATCGAGATCCCGGTGCGCAGCGACGATCCCGCGGGCTTCTGTTTCCGCTTGCGGTGCGTACTGCGTAAAAGGTCAGGCAATAACTTTGACGAATCGGTGCTTTGGGAAGATGTGCGGGAACAGGTACCTGCGCAGGTTGGGGCGGATCCGACGCGCCGACTCCTGCCCGTGTTGTTCCCCATTCCGGCCACATGTGAACCGACCACCACGACCAATGACCGCCAGATCGCGTGGCGCTTGGATTTGTGTGCTACACGCCGCGTGTTGCGCTATGGTGTGCGCTTCGAAATTCCGGTATTCGTGGTGCGCGATGCTGTTTTGGATCTGCCCCATGAAGGGGCACAATTCGGCCGGAGGGTCTCGGTGGCGTCGGCGGCATTTCGCAACGGTGTGCGTGTAGAGGTGCAGCCGGCCGATGGCGTCTGTTACACCTTCCCGGCGGCGCAGCATGTGGGTTTTGGCGCGGTCCTTTACCATCGGCAAGGGCATCACCGGCCTCGTCGAGGCCGAGACGCTGACCCAGGCGATCCGCATGCGCTTGGAATTGCCGGCAACACCAGACGCGGCCCGTTCGCCTGATGCTTGCTGAAGTCTTTTATGGCATCCCTGATGATGGCCTGCTCGTCAGGCAGGCCTGCCGTTGCTACCGAGCGCGTTCTGCACAAAGTTGCGCGAGCGTAGCCACGCTTCCATGACGACGGAGTCGCCGTCGCGTTCGTAGGTCAGCGTATTACCTTGGTGCACGGTCAGCGCTTCGTACTTGGTTTTATTGCGCAGGCGATAGCGGAAGACGGCGTGCCGCACCGTGTCGGTGTCGCTCGGCACCAGCAGCGGTGCCAGGCGATTCGTAGTGAGCAGGGTGGTCTGCTTGTCTGCCCGCCAGATCACCAACCGCCCCTGGTCAGCGGCGGTATGATACGCCACTTCCACCGGGGCGATCTCGGCCAGTCCCGGAATATCCTCGCAGTGAAAGAGCGGCAGGCAGGCACCCTTCAACGGCTCCAGCGAGATGGCGCGCGCCGCCGGCGCAAAGACGTTGATGCTGTTGAGCAAACTCCGGCCGAACAGGATGCGGTAGCGAGTCCGATCACTCACCCGCAAGGTGTTCATGCGCAGGTCGCCGTACTCCTTGTGGTAAACGACGGCGTCATATTCCTGCGGTTTAAAGGTCAGGCGTTGCACGCCGCCCCCTTCATCAATGGCCATCTGGCGCTTCCAGCGTCCGGGATAGCGGATCAGGAACCAGATCTCCTTCTCGAACTCAAAGCGCACCAGGCTTGTCCCCTTGCCCAGTCCTTCGCAGACGAAATAGGTATCCAGCTCCTGTCGCATTTCTGCCAGCTTGGCGGCGGTGGGGGACTGATATAACGCGCGTACATCCAGCAACGGCGGGAAGTACACATACGAAGAGCGCGCGTGGATGCGTGCCCGCGCATAACTCTCTTCCAGTAGCGTCTGATTATGCGGCCAATCCCACAACCAGGCCTGCATCGCCCGATCGGCAAAGGTTAACTTGTCGGTTGTGAAAGACAGCGTCTTCTTTTGTGCCCGCGCCTCGGCCTGAATCCGCTCCCATCCGGCGGCCGTACCGAGAATGCTCACGTGCGACAGCACGTCATCCAGTTCGGCCGGCACATCCCTGCCCATGCACACCGCTTGGATGGCTTCGTAATCGAGGGTGTCTGGCAGCGGGTCAGCCGGCAGCGCGAGCTGCCGGGCCTCGAGATATTCGGGGAACTTCCGCAGCATCGCGCAAAGTAAGCCGGGATTGAGTTGTCGTAGCGCTTTCGGCGTGGCAAAACATCGTCGGGGTCCCGGCATCTTGTACGCTCCCGCCCGTTCCGTCCCCTTCCTAAACCACGCGATGGGGCAGCAGGCCGGGGGAAACCTATCAAATTCACAGGGGCGACGCAACGCTTCGCCGCATCGTGGGCCGGTGCGGGTGGCGACACGACGCGCGTCCTTGACACGTGACAGGTATGCAGCGACACTTCC
>CAYSHQ010000316.1:0-3357 GCA_964430835.1 uncultured Lentisphaerales bacterium | reverse complement strand
CCGTCATAGGATCGCAAGATCGCATGGTTGCCCAACGGCACCGCCTCGTCCACCGCCCAGAAGAAAGGTGTCCGGTCGGCGATGCTCAGGCGCGTACTGCGCCACGGCTTAAACCCCACCGGCATGTCCGCCACCCGCCACCACTGTCCGTCGCGCAGAACGCCCTGCGTCAGCCGTTCCTGGCTACTAAAGAAGGGGCTGATGGTCTTCATGCACACATCATACATGGTCACCGCAACGCCGCGACAATCGAACGCGAAGCGCACGCTCGGCCCCTCTACCTGCGCCGTGAGTGTCACGCGCTGCGCCCCCTTTTCCCGCACATACGAGGCGCACTGTCCGTCCGGCGACACCTGCCACGCCACCGCGCTGCCGGGCTCTGGCCAGTGGTTGGCACCCACAAACGGACCGACAGTCGCTTCCGGCAGATCGATGAGCCAGACGCTCTCCGGGAACCAGGGGACGCGCACCTCCAGCGTGGTGGTTTCCATGCCCCGTAGCGTAATAGGTGCCTGGCCATACAAATCGCGGCGGATCGTCACCTTGGCGGGCATGCTCGGCGGGCCGGGGTGATAAGCCGCGCGCGCCACGCCACCGGTGGGCGGCGCATCCGACGCGCAGCGAAAACCGGAAACGTAGTTGCGCATCGTGGCACACCAGCCAAAGCGCGCGGTGACCATGCGCGCATACGCCTGCGTATGAAAGACGCTGGAACCAGCCAGCATGTGGGTCTGCGGCCCCCAGATGGCGCGCACGTACTGACAGACAAGCCCCACCATATCCTGCGCACCATACGGACTCACCCCCGCGGGCCACGATCCGACCGGGAAGGAGGACGAGAAAGGAATATTCCCACTCCCGATGTAGCACGCGTTCGTCGTCGGCTCGTTCCCCCACGGGTAGAGCCAGCCGTTGGTGCCCCGCGCGGCCAACTCCCATTCCGCCTCGGTCGGCAGGCGCTTGCCGGCCCAGCGCGCATACGCCTCGGCATCCTCGGCATTCACGCCGATCATCGGCAAGGCCTCCGTGCCGGGACGATCAGGCGGCCAGGATTCGGTCAAATCCCGCCACCCCACCACCCAGCCATTGGTGATGATGCTGTAGCCGGTGGCAGCCAGAAAGCGGGCAAACTGGCCGCGCGTGACAGGATACCGGTCGATCCAAAACTCAGGCACCGCCAACGTGCGCCGATCAGAATGGTCGCGCAACAGGTCCAGATGCACACCGGCGGCTGACGCCGCTTGGCGTTTCTCTTCCGGCGTCATGCCATAGAGGAACGCGCCCCCCGGCACCCGGAGCATGTCGCGATCCAGCGCCGCGGCGTCATAGGCAATCACGCCGTTTCCCGCCCCGGTGCCTGCGGCGGCCTCACCCCGGACGGTCGGCGCCCCGGCGCAGAACATCAGCACCCAGACCGCCACCCGCCCCAAGGCGGTCAACCACCGACCGCACCCACACGCGTTGTCTGCGGAGAATTTACTCATTGCTTTCATGCCGCCTGGACGGGTGCTGGCTTAGTATCCGACTGGTTGGGCTCGTGCCGTGGTTGGTGGGCTGAACTTAGAAGTGCCCACCCATCGGCCCCATGATCATGAGCGGCAGCAGGCTCATGGAGCTCCCCTGCAGCGCATTCACCGTTACAACAACATGCCCGTCGGCGGCCTTGGCCTCAAATATCGGCTTCTTCAAATCAAGTTTCTCATAGACCCCAGCCGTGGCCCCATTGCCCCCCCGTGCCTGCATCTGCGCCATGGCTTTACCCAGCATCTCGCGCAGTTGCTGATCCAGCTTGTTAACCTTGGCGGCGACGCCGACGGCGGTGGCGGCATCGGCGCAGGCGCCATCCAACACCAGCAGCGCTTCGTCCGCCACGTAGGCGACATAGCTCTTAATCGCAAACTGCTCCACCAGCAGCTCCAGCCATGACAGGAATGTGGCTTGGCTTGGACCGTTGCCCTGATTCTGCCGCAAACGCTGCAGCTCCCGGTTGATCTCCGGCACAAAAGACTGTTTCTGAGCTTCGCCAAACGACCCGGCCAACGCCAAGCGGGCCTTGCCGGACATAACCTGCTCAAAGGCGGGTTGCAGGGTCTTGGCGGCCTCGGCTTTCGGCTCCGCCAGCAAGCCATCGAGCACGGCACGCATGCCGCGATCGTCCTCGGATCCACTAAAGACGGCCACAAAAGTATTCGCATCCGGGGAGCAGAAGGACACGCCATGCTCGGACAGCACCGTTTGCTTGCGGTAGGTTTGCTCCTGGAGCCGCGGACTCGACTGCTTCATGGCCGCCGCCACCATGGCCGGGTCGTGCAACCCCTTGACGATGCAGGCCGCATAGCCGGACTGGTGATCCACCCCAAGGTCGTTGGAGATCAGCAGGGTAATCGAATCGAGGCGCAGGTTGCCGAGCTTCCCCACCCCCTGGATGAGCCCTTTCTCGATCTCCTTGGTCATGGACCCGAACTGCGCCGTCATGGGCAGCATGCTCGGATCCTTCTCGGCCATCTTGCGGATCTCTTTCAGCCAATCCTCCACGGTTCTGGCCTGACGCCCCCGTTCGAGGTCACAGACCGCGACGAAGCCAGCGCTGGCCGGCAGGTGTGTCATGACAGCCTGCAACGTATCGCGACCCTTGGGGCGCAGCGGTTCCTTCCCTTGGATGACGAGGATCGCATTGGTCGCCGCGTCTGCGAGGGTCGGGTTGCCCCCGGCCGCCAGCCGCTGAAGCGTCGGCACCGCTTGGGTGGACTTCAACCCCTGTAAGGCGCGGATGGCCATCAACTGCTTGAGATAGCCGGTATCGTTCTGTACGGCCTGCCGCCGCTGCTGGCGAAGCTCCGCCAGCAGCTGTTGAGCCGCGATGCGCACCTCCGGATCGTCGTTCGACACCGTCTTTTCCAGGACCGGCATGGCATCCTCGCCGGCGGCGCGCAGCAGTTGCTGGCCGCGTCGGCGCTCCGTCGCATTGCCACCCAGGTCCTTGAGCGCCTGTTCCAGCTGCGCCGGGGTGGCCCGTGCCGCCGGCTCACCGGGGGTCAGCACAGCCAGCAGACTGGCTTCATCCGTGCCGACCTGGAGCTGCTCCAGGACCGGTACGGGTTTGAGCAGGGAAGCAAAATCCTGCGGCGGTGCCGTAAAGATTCCCTGCAAGAACGCCATCATCAATAAGGGGAAGATAGCAGCGTGCATCGAAACATTCCTTTCGTCGTGAACCCGCCGCCGCGGCGTAGGCCGTGGATGGGCGAACCCTTCTGCCACGGCCCTCACTTTACGAAGGACGGACCGTGCCGCCAAGCACAAATCGGGCGCATCCCTGTTTCATTACAGAGTTGCGTTCAGTAGGCCGGAACTCCGGTT
>CAYSHQ010000315.1:0-3358 GCA_964430835.1 uncultured Lentisphaerales bacterium | reverse complement strand
GGCGGGGAACTGGCAGAAGCTTTGGGCAATTGTGAGCCCGAGGTGATCTTGCTGTTTGCCTCCGTCCACTACCTGCCGCATTATGAATTACTCTATCAGGGGCTGATTGATGGACTGCCGGGAAAGACGCCGCTGGTGGTCGGGTGCACGGGTGATGGCGTGTACGAGCGCTCCGGCGTGGCCAACCATGGGGCCAGCGCCCTGGCGATCAACACACAAGGACAGGTGCAATGGAGCCTCAGCAGCCGCAACCAGCTCTCGCAGGACCTGCCAGCTGCGGCTGCGGCCTGTGCCGGTGAAGCGCTCACGAACCTGGGCGGCATCGCCACCTTCGCCTTTGTCTTCGCAGGCGGCATCCACACGGACGGCTCCGCACTGGTAAACATCCTGAACCAGACCCTCCCCTGCCCCTACGTCGGCGGCTTGGCCGCCGATGACCGCCACTTCCTGCGCAGCCACACATTTTGTAACCAGAAGGCGCAGGAGGACGCCATGGTGATACTGATGGCCAGCGGCGAACTCCCCATCGCCTTGCACGCGGCCAGCGGCTGGATCCCGCGGGGGAAACCAGGCGTCGTGGAGGCGGTAACCGGCCATACCATCCAGCAGATTGATGGCCGCAGCGCCTATGCGTTCCTCAAGGATCAACTCGGCATGACGCCTACCGAACTGGATGTCGGCATCGTTCCGCTGGCGGAATATCCGAACGCGGCCGATGGCAACCCGATCTTGCACGCCGCCCGCAGCCTCAATGCGCAAACCGGCGAGATTGTCACCCTCGGCGGCATCCCCGTCGGCACCCGCGTGCAAGTCTGCACGGCCACGTGCGACGATGTACTGCGCGGGGTGGACAATGCCATTGCCGGCATCATGCGCGCAGGGCTGACTCCCGCCGGCATCCTGGTAATCAGTTGTGCCGGTCGACGCTGGATCATGGAAGAGCGCTATCGGGAGGAGATCGAGCGCATCCAAGCGGCACTGGGAACCGAACTACCGCTGGCCGGCTTCCCCTCGTTCGGCGAAATCGGACCCTTTCACGCCGTCTCAGGCGGCTACACCCCCGTCTATTTCCACAACACTACCTGTGTCCTCTGCCTGATCGGGAGGTCGCCATGAGACATACCTTACTCACCCTGGAGTCCAATGCGCCACAATGGTTTGAACCTGTGGGAGAAATCCTGCCCACCCATCTGGCGCGCGGGACCTTCGCCCTGTGGGCCTCCAACCCCGCCGAAGGCGAAGCGGCCGTTCGCCCCTATGCGGATCGCATCCCCGTACTACTGGTCTCGCCCTCGGTAAACCGCCCGGGACTGGAGCACCTGTCCGTCACCCTCTACCGTCTCAACATTCCCGAGGTCCTGCGCGACGAAGCCTACACCTATGCCGCCAGCCTGCTCGACCTGCTGCGCAGCGTCTCCGATGCCAACGACCGTGGCCAGTCGTTCGCCATCAACCTTTCGCGTGCCGCCGAAGACCGCCGCCGCCTCTCGCAGGAGTTCGCCACGGCCCGCGAAAAGCTGATGCAGGAACTCACCGAACGCCGCGGCGTGGAGCGCGCCCTGCGCGAAAGCGAGGAGCGCTACCGCAGCATTCTGGACTCGGTCAGCGACGCCCTGTGCATCCATGACGCCGAATCGGGCGCGATCCTGCAAGTCAACCGGCGCATGTGCGAACTCTACCGCTGCACACCGGAAGAAGCGCTCGATTTCTCCATGGGTGAAATCAGCGCCAATACCCCCCCCTATACACATGCCGAAGCCATTACACGCATGCGGCTGGCCGCCAAAGGGGTGCCACAGATCTTCGAATGGTACGCCCGCGACCGCCAAGGAAACCTCTTCTGGGCCGACGTCGCCATGCGCCATGCCACCATCGGCGGTCAATCCCGCGTGATTGTCACGGTGCGCGACATCACCAGCCGCAAGTAGCACGAGGAATCCCAGCGGCGTTTGAACTCACAGATCCAGCATACCCAGCGGCTGGAGAGTCTGGGCATGTTGGCCGGTGCCATTGCCCATGACTTCAACAATCTGCTGACTGCGGTCCTGGGCAATGTGGATCTGGCCCTCACCACCTTGACGCCGGACGCACCCGGTCGGCCCTTCCTGCAATCGATTGATCAGGCGGCCCGCCAGGCCACGGATCTTTGCCGGCAACTGCTGGCCTATGCCGGCAAAGGCGTCTGCGCGATACAGAAGATGGGCATTACCCATCTCATCCAGGAAATGGTCTACATCCTGGATGTCTCCATCTCCAAGAAGATGAAGCTGCGTTACCAGATGGATGATAACCTGCCGCTCGTGGAGGGCGACGCCGCCCAACTGCGGCAGGTGATCCTCAATCTGGTGGTTAATGCCGCCGAGGCCATTGGGGACCAATCCGGCAACATCACGATCACGGCCAGCGTCACCCGCTACGACAGCGCTTTCCTCTCCACCTGCCTGCTCGGCAGCATGCGTGCCGAAGGGGAGTACGTAACGCTGAAGATTTCCGATACCGGACTGGGGATGGATCCTGCCACCATGGAACGAATTTTCGATCCATTCTTCACCACCAAGCTGGCCGGGCGCGGACTGGGGCTGGCAGCCGTGCTGGGGATCGTACGCGCCCATCATGGCGCCATTCATGTGGCTAGCGAACCAGGGCATGGCACCACCATCACGATCCTGCTCCCCGCCGTCAGCGGCACCCAGACGACCGCGCTGCCCAAAACACCCAGCGAAGAGACGACCACGCTTCCGTCCTGGCAAGGCAGCGGCACGATCCTGATCGTGGATGACGAGGAGCCCGTGCGTACGCTCGCCAGCAACATGCTTGAACATATTGGGTTCAAGATCCTGCAAGCCAGCAATGGCGAGGAAGCGGTTGAGCGCTTCCGCACCGCCGAAGCCGGCGGCCAACCGATCACCTGCGTGCTGCTGGACCTGACCATGCCGCGCATGGACGGCGAAGAAGCCTTCCATGAACTGCAGCGCATACGCCCGGATGTACGAGTGCTCCTCTCCAGCGGCTATCCGGAAGAGGCGCTCTCCTCCCGTTTTGCCAACACCGGCCTGGCGGGCTTCCTGCAAAAACCATACCGCCTCGCCTCCCTCCAGCGCAAACTCGCCGAACTCCTGCCGTGAGGAAGGAAGCATCCCCCGTCCTGCGGAAGTTTTTGTGCAAGGTGCGGCACTACGCCAGCGATCACCAGCGGCCGGTCAGGCAGGTTTGGACTGCGGCGGCTTGCCGCCGCTCTCTGCGCCGCGGCTTGCCGCGGCGTACCGTCTGGTGGCATCCCTGGGAGCGGAGCGATCCCCGTGTGTGGCAAGCGGTTCGACTGCGCTCACCATCTGCGACCCCGCCCGCCCAAAGCGCG